>QNVI01000025.1 GCA_004348015.1 Thermoproteota archaeon
CCCTGTTTGTCCCAACGCTGAATGGTTCTCGTTGTAACTCCCAATAGCTTTTTAGCTTCTTTAAGCGTGTAGAGCTTCTCCATCAATAGAAAATACTACTTAAGTCTATTTAAGTCTATTTATTCTGAAACTGCTGTCTACGGTCAATATAATTAAATTAAGTCTGATTTTTATTCCTAAAGAGCAAGACTTTCAGTAGTAACAAAAATTGAATTATCATATTGAATAATTTTAACTTTTATATCATATACTTCTTGAATTATTTTTTCATTTAAAATACTACAAGGTTCACCAATTGCATAAATTCTTCCGTTCTTCATTAATACTAAGATATCTGAAAATTTTAATGCTAAATTTATATCATGAGTAGTAAAAATTGCAATTAGATTTTTACTTCTAACAAATTCATGAATAATTTTCATTACATATACTTGGTATTTAAGATCAAGATTACTTGTTGGCTCATCTAAAAGTAATAAAATTGGTTCTTTTACAAGTGCCATTGCTATAAGTACTTTTTGCCATTCTCCTCCACTAATTTCATTTACATATCTAAATGCTAATTCCTCTAAACCTAATTTCTTAATTATATATTCTGTTTTTTCAAGATCAATTTTACTTGGATTCCAATTAATATATGGTATTCTTGATGTTAAAATTGTTTCAAAAACTGTTGTTGAAAATATAGGTCGTACATTTTGAGGAACATAACCTATTAATTTTGATAATTCATTTAGATTAATTTTTTTAAGATCTTTTCCATTTAAAATTATTCTTCCATTATTAGGTTTAAGTATTCCTGCTATACATTTAATAAGTGTTGATTTTCCTACACCATTTGGACCTAATAAACAGAAAATCCTTCCTTCTGGTACTTCTAAATTTATATTTTCTAAGATTTTTCTCTTATCATAATTAAAGGATAAATTCTCAATTTTTAATCCCTTCATTAAATCACCTAATACCAATGTTTCTTTCTTTTTATTAGAAGATACAATAATACTGGAACACCAAGAAAAGATGTAATTATTCCTACAGGTAAAACTATTGGTGATAAAATTATTCTTGATATAATATCAGAAAATACCAATATGTTAGCACCTACTAATATTGATGTAGGAAAGAGATATCTATTATCAGATCCTATTATCATTCTTGCAATATGAGGTGATACTAAACATATAAAACCTATAACACCTAGGAATGATACTATTATTGCAGTAATAAGTGATGATAATATCATACTTATTAAGCGAAGTTTTTCAGGATTTACTCCTAAGTTTTTTGCAATTTCATCATTAATAAGAAGTGCATTATAATGATAACTCCATTTATAAATTGGAATTGAAATTATTAAAAATGTAAAGAAAATAGTCCAAAATCCAATCCAAGATGCTTTAGAAAGACTACCAAAAAGCCAAAATACAATAGATGCAACTTGTTCTGTTGTTCCAAAGTATTGCATAAAAGATGTAGCTGCAGAAAATAAAAATGACATTGCAATTCCAGTAAGAATTATTGTTTCAGGAGTTGCTCCTTTTATTTTTGCTAAGAAAATTATTACAATTATTACAACTATAGAAAAGAAAAATGCACTTATTATTAATGGTAAATAAGAAAAAACTATTATTCCTCCAAGATAGCTTTGTATAAATTTTCCTGCACCAATTACAATAGCTAATGCTGCACCAAATCCTGCAGCAGAAGATATTCCAAGTGTAAATGGTGATGCTAATGGATTTCTTAAAGCTACTTGTGTTGTTGCACCAGCAATAGCTAATCCAGCTCCAGCAAAAATTGCAGTTAATACTCTAGGTAATCTTATTTCCCAAATAATTATATCAAACTCACTTCCTCTATTAATTAATATATCAATTACTTCTGATGGAGTGATATATGATGAACCTGAACAAAGTGATATAATAAAAGCAAAAAATAAACAAAAAAATAATGAAGAAATTATTAGATATTTTTTCCATGAGATTTTTTTGTATTGTATAACAATACTTTCAGGCAATAATATCACCTATTTTTTTGAAAAATCAAGCTCAGAAGAAAGATATATACCTCTATTAATAAGAACTTGATGAAATACTAAAGGTCCATTATCACCATAGAAGAATTTAAAGACATCTTCACCAATCTTAATAATATCTATATCCTTGAAATTATCTGGATAAATTATCTTAGCTATATGGTACATATCAATAATCCAAGTTTTTGGATCATAACCTATATATGGACCAAAAACACCATAGACTTTTCTATCTCTAACTGCCTTAATAGATTGTAATGCAGGATCATTTATTATTGCTTCTACTGAAGTTCTTCCTTTATATCCATGAATAAATATTATATCTGGATTCCATTGAATAATTTGTTCTTTACTTACTTCAAAATATGTTGTATTAAAACGTTTTTCAACTTCTTTTGCAACATTAATAGCTCCAGTTATATCAAGTGGCCAATATTGACTTGTAGTCCATCCAACACCATATCTATATGCCCAATCTGCAAGATAGACTTTTGGAGCACTTTGATTCTTTGGTATTCTATTATTAACATCTTGAATTTTTGCTTCAAAGTATGCAATTATCTTTTCTGCTTGTTCTTCTTTACCAAGAATTTTTGCAACTAATCTTAATGCTTTGTAAAATTCTTGTGGACTATCTCCAGCACTTACACAAACAACTGGTACTTTTGCTTTTTGTTCAATTTGATCTGCAAGATATGAGTAAGGAGCATATAGAAGAACTACATCAGGTTTTATTTCAGCTATTTTTTCAATATTTATTTCTGCAGCTGCTCCAATTCTTGCAATTGAAGAATTAAGAAGTTCTGGATGAGCTAATATATCTTCCATTTTATTAGCATATCCCATATCAACATATGAAGTTATACCAACAATCTTATCGGTTGCATTTAACATTACTACAAGTCTAAGAGTATCTGGAACTGTTGTTACAACTTTTTGAATATTACTAGATAAATTTACATTTCTTCCTACCATATCTTGAATAATAATATAAGCTTCCTTTTTTTGTTCTGTAAATTGTTTAAATGGAAAGAATAATGAATAAGCTGTAATTGATGCTATTATTATTAAGCTTAATATTATAATAATTTTCTTACTTAAATTCATAGAAATCCCTCCTTACATTGTTTTATAAATTTCCTCTACTTTGATTATAACTACTGCTTTTGGCTTATACATAACATTAATTCTTTTTTCTATTTTTGAAATTATTTCAGGATCTTTTTCTGATTTAAGACGATTAATAAGAATTTCTTTTCTTTTTTCATGCTTTTTCTTTACAAATTCATTTGCCCACTCCATTAATTCTCCTGTTGTAATTACTGATGCTTTTCCCTTAAACTGATATCCCACTAATCTATTAACATCAGTTACTGCAATTGCTACATTATTATTTTCCTCTAAGTTTTTTCTTGTTTTTTTCATTAATACATCAACTATTGCAATAGTTGAATCATCAAGAACTTCAACAAGTCCCATAGGAACTACATTTGGAATTCCATTTTTTGAACATGTAGCAAAATAGCATATATTATTTCTTAATGCTAATTTCATAGATTCATCTAATTTTTGCATTATTTTCACCTCAATAATGATTTTAATATCTTCTTAAATTCATCAATATTCTTATATGATGATGGATATGATACTGTTATAATTTCTGTATTATTTTTAAATGGATTTGAAATACCTACTGCAATATTAGCAGGTATAAAGAATACATCTCCTTCATCTACTACTTCTCTTTTATTATTATGATTAATTTCTAATTTTCCTTTTGTTACTATTGCTAAAATATTACTTTTATGTGAATGTGCTGGTACAGAAAGTCCAGATGGTATATTTAATCTTATTACACAAATATTTTCATTAATAAAAATTGGTATCATTTGTCCTTCAGGAGTATCAATTGATTCAAAATCTTTTGCTTTATATATTATTACCATTCTTAAATCCTCCTTGCAATAACTAATTTTGATGGACTATCAATATTTGATATATCTATAATATCTTCAACTAAAAATCCAGCTTTACTAAGATATGAAATAAATTCTTTTAAAGTAAATAAATCAAAGTCTTTAAAGTTAAAACAAGCAAGATTAAGCTCCCATAATAATGCTCTAATTGGGCCTTCTTGATTACTATTTAAATACCAATGATTTGATATAAGTATTCCATTAATGTTTAAACTTTTATGTATTTTCTTTAAAATATCTAATAGTTGATTATTCTTTCCATATAGACAATGAGAAGCAAATACTATATCATAGTCATTTCCAATATCATCTTTTGTAAAATCTGCTGATATTAAGTGAATTCTTTCATAATTTGCATACTTTTCTACAAATTCCTTTGTTACTAATTCAATTACTTGTGGAAAATCAAGAATATATACATGAAGATTTGAAAAAATTTTTGCTAATGCAATTGAATATAATCCATGTCCTCCACCTAAATCAAGAAGCTTTTTTGCTTTTTTCATATCTTCAATTTGACTTAATATTTTTACTATTTTTTGTAATTCTCCTCTTATTGCACTTTCAGCCATAGCTAAGGAGAATTCACGAAGTGAATAATCTTTTTTAACTTCAATAAATCCATTACGAAGAGCATCAATAAGTTTAGTCCAATTATTTTTTACTATACTTCTTTCTAATTTAAGAAGATTTTTTTGTGAATATGGTGAATCCTTTATTAAATACATATTTGCAATATTTGAATTCTCATATAGGTTTTCTTTTTTCTTTAAAAGACCTATTGCAACTAATATATTACACATTTTTTCAGTTAATTTTGGATTAGTTCCAATGATTTTTGCTAATTCATATGCTGAAATTGGTTCTTTAGTTTTTTCAAATAAATCAAGTTCTAAAGCAGCATCTATTACATAGAATTTTTCAGCATCTTGTATTATCTTATAGATTTCATTGGGTAAAACTTCAGGTTCTAGAAATAATGTATCAGAAATATTCCTCACCTCGTGTTACTTTTTCGAAAAAAAGTATTACTTTAACTTTTTGTTTCTTATGAAACATAAAACTAAATTATAAAAATTCTTTAAATTTTCAATTAAGATAGTTTTTATTATAATATGAGATGCAAAATGATAGATGTAAATCCAAATAGATGCAGAAAACTAATGAATTACTAAAAAGAATTTTTTCGTCTTAGGTAAATCAGCGTGATATATATTACTAAATTTTTTCTCTATTATAATAATAAAGCTAAGAACATTAATGAATAGTAAAGGAGAAAAATTACCCATATTGACTAGATTTATTCTTTTAAATAAGAAAGGAAAAGAATGGTATGATAATGTATTTATGCCAAAACTTAGTCCTACATCATTATTTGCTTTACTTTTTACCATAATAGTTATGTTTTCACTAAAAGGAGAATATATTGTAGCATTACCACTTCATGTAGCTAGAATAGCTATTCCATTATTATTATACTTTGTAATAATGTTTTTAGTATCTTTCTTTTTAGGATGGTACTTTAGACTTGATTATTCAAGAACTGTAGCACTCTCATTTACTGCTGCTAGTAATAATTTTGAATTAGCTATAGCAGTATCAGTTTTTGGATTGGCATCAGGAGAAGCATTTGCAACAGTAATAGGATCACTAATTTAAGCATCAGTAATGATAAGCTTAGTGAATTTAGCTTTTTGGTTAAGAAAAAAGCTTTATATTTCAAGAACTATTAACTGAAATATTATTCATTATGTTTTGAAATTTTTACTCTTTTTTACTTTCTAATGGTTTTATGTAGATAACATGAGCTTTATTAATGTATATTACTCCATCATTACTTAATAACTTCATCCAATAATCTGATGTTGCTAACAATTTTCCTTCTAGATCTAATTTATCCATTACAATTCTTATCTTGAGATTTAAATATTCATCAGAAAAGTCATTAGGTTTTCTCTTTTTCTCTTCTTCTGCTATTCTTAAGAATTTACTCATTTTTTATGACCTCTAATATAATTTAAAATTCTAAAAACTATATGTTTTTTATTAAAATTTATTCTATCAAGATCTTCTTAATGGAATTAATAAAATTGTTGCTATTATTCCAAATAAAGCTGAAATATAAAAAGAAGTATGAAAACTTTTAGTAACATCAGTAATAAGACCAAATATTGAACTTCCTATTACTAAACCAATACAATGTAATGCACCCCATAATCCAAGTACAGTAGTAGTATTTTTAGGAAAATAATCAGATCCACCTGCAGCATAAATAGGATAAAATCCTCCATAGAAAATTCCAAAAATTGCTGATAATATTATAATCATACGTAAATAAGAACCAACTATTGGAATAGCAAATACACATAATCCTAATGAAATATTACAAATTATCATCATTATTTTTCTTCCAGTAATATCAGAAATTAAAGGTAATATTAATGTTCCAATAAGTGCATTAAAAGCAATTATACCTGATAATGCTGCAGATGATGAATAAGAAATTCCAATTTCAAGATTTGCATAAGTAACAATAAAATTTAAAGGACCTGTAATAGTAAATGCCATAAGCATATATGAAATTCCTATTATCCAAAAATTTCTTGTTTTAAATATTTTATGATAATTTACTTTTGGCTCTATTAAATTATTATATTCTTTATATTCATGTTTAAATACAAATTTATTAATAATCGTAATTATTAATATAAAAATTCCAAGAATATACCAACAAAATCTCCAACCATAATTATAAACTAATAAAGGTAAAATAAATGAAAGTAATCCATAACCAATATAATCTCCTGAGCTCATTATTCCAATAACTGTTCCTCTTATTTTTCTTCCAAATGATTTTTGAAGAAATGATATTAAAGGAGCCCATGCAGCAGGTAAACCAGCTCCTATAATTGCATATGATAAACAAATAATCCATTTATTATTACTAAATCCCATAATTAAAGTTCCAATTCCTGTAATTGCTAAAAATATAATTATTACTTTTTCTTCACTTTTTCTATCTGCAAGATAACTTATTATTGGTGCAAAAATAGCATAAGCAATTGAATTAGAAGCAATAATTAAACCAGCTTCAAATTTTGTTAATTCAAATTCATTAATTATAATTGGAAGAAGAATTCCAAAGCTATACATAGTACCAAATGTAAATAGTGTAGTAATGAAAGCCATGAATAGTACAATTAGTTTTTTCATTTTTATCACCAATTAGAAAAATTTAGCAAAAGACTAAAGCATAATTTAATAGAAATACTTTTCTTAAAGGAAATTTTATTTTATAGATATTATCCTATCTAAAAAAAGAGGTAGAAATTTTGCAATTAATTGAAAATTTAAAAAATGAAGAAAAACAATGGATAATTACTACAATTGATCTTTGGAAAATATATAAATCAGGAAAAATTGAATATCCTGCTTTAAGAGGAATTAATATGAAAATAAGAAAAGGAGAATTTATAGCAATTGTTGGACCATCAGGAAGTGGAAAATCAACTCTTTTAAATCTTCTTGGTGCTCTCGATAGACCAACAAAAGGTAAGGTAATTATAGATGGTATTGATATTTCAAAACTTAAAAGTAATGAGCTTGCTGAACTTCGTAATAAGAAATTAGGATTTATTTTTCAAACATTTAATCTTATTCCATATATGAGTGCTTTAGATAATATTGAAGTTCCTATGATAGCTTCTGGAATTCCTCCTAAAGAAAGAAAAGAAAGAGCAAGAAAATTACTTGAATTAGTTGGTTTAAAAGGATTTGAAAAAAATAGACCAAGTGAATTAAGTGGAGGTCAGCAGCAAAAAGTTGCAATTGCAAGAGCACTTGTAAATAATCCACAGATTATATTAGCAGATGAACCCACAGGTAATCTTGATTCTAAATCAGCAAATGAAATTATAGAAATATTACATGATTTAAATAAAAAAGGTGTAACAATAATATTCGTTACTCATAATTTAAATTTAATAAAATATTGTCATAGAGTTTTTTGGTTAAAAGATGGATTAATTGAAAAAGAGGTAGAGCAAAATGTTAAAGACTAAAACTATTTTTTTAATTTTAATAATAATTTTATCTTTAAATATTAATACAGTTCTATCATATAGTCCTCCTAATCTTAGTTTAAGCTTTGATAAAATCATACTTATTCCAGGTAAAGATAATCAATTATATTTAACAATAAAAAACATTGGAGATGCTACTGCTCTACAAATATGGATTAGTATATCTTTACCATCTTCTGCAACTGGTGGAGCATTAATGATATTAAATGGAAGTGATGGAAGATGGTATATTGATAGCTTAGCATCCTCGGAATCATATTCTATTCCTTTAGATATATATGTAAGTCCAAGTGCAGCAGGAAATATATATCAAATTACAATTACATTAAGCTATCAATATTATGGTTCTAAAACAGAAACTAGATCTATAGGAGTTTATGTTCCACCTTTAGAAATACAAGGAGCTATTTTATCTTTATCTTTATCTCCATATGAAATTGATTTTGGAAAAAATAATAATTTAACATTGAAAATAAAAAACATTGGAGATGCAGATGCTAAGCAAGTATCTATAGTTCTTAATATGCCAGGAGCTGGAATGTCTCCATTATCATTAGTAAATAGTGATGGAAAATGGTATTTTGATACAATAAAAGTAAATGAAGAAATTGAAATTCCAATAACAATATATGCATCAGTTTCTTCTGCAGGTCAAACTTATCAATTGCCTATTACAATTTCTTATTCAGATTATATTAAATCAAAAACTGAAACAAAATATTTAACATTAATTGTTCCATCTAGTACATCTCCATTAGTAGATTTTGAAATAAATGTAAATCCACAAGATCTCAATGCTGGAGAATTAAATAAAATTCACATTTATTTATATAATAAAGGAGATAGTGATGCATCTTATGTTCAAATATTATTAAATATGCCATCTGGATTAGTTTTAAAAGAATCTGATGGTCATTGGTCAATAGATAAAATCAAATCTGGAGAATCTATTGATTTAGAAGTTAATATTTATGTTAGTCCATTAGCCTCTGGTAATACATATCAAATTCCTATCATAATTACTTACTATGATTCTTTATTAAGAATGAAGCAAGAAACAAGATATATTTCATTAAATGTTCCTACTGTTTATTCAAAACAAGCAGTAATTGATATAAGCTTAAATAAAAATGAGCTTAAATCAGGAGAAATAAATAATTTAAATTTAACAATTAAAAATGAAGGAAATGGAATTGCAAAATCAATATTTATATCTCTTACGATTCCAATTCAATCAGTAATTCTTTTAGATAGTGATGGAAATTGGTATATAGATGAATTAAAACCAGGAGAAAGTATTACAATACCATTAAAATTATTTGCATCGCCATCTTCATCAGGATTACTTACAACATTTACATTTTCCATATCTTATATAGATACAAATCTAAAAAGTAAGCAACAAGTAAGTAATATTGGTATGATTATAAGAGGAGTAGTTGATATTATTGTTCTTGATTCTTCAGTTTTTCCATCACAAATTACAATTGGAAAACCATTTTCAATAACAGTTTCTATTATTAATTTAGGAACTACTACTGCACAAAGTGTAATGATATATCCAAGTGAATCTAATGGTCTTAAACCAGTAAGCTATGATAAAATATTCCTAGGAGATCTATCAGTTAATACACCATCATCATTTACAATTTCATATTATGCTACAAATATTACCTCTGGAAGATATGTACTTAATTTAGAATATACTTATAAAGATAATCTTGGTCAAAGCTTTAAAGGAATTCTTAATGTACCTGTTAATATCTTAATTTCAACTAATACAACTCAAGTAAAAACTTCCTCTGAATTTTCCTTCAATATAATTTATCCAATAATTATTATAATAATAGTAATTGCATTAGTAGTAATTTTGAGAAAATTGAGAAAATAATGGGATTTTAAAATGAGATTTACTGATATATTTAAATGGGGATTAAGATCATTACGTGAAAGAAAGCTAAGAGCAATTCTCACTATACTAGGAATAGTAGTAGGAACTGCAGCAATAATTGCATTAGTTTCACAAACTGAGGGAATTCAAGCTAGTATTATTGAGCAAATGAATAAACTTGGACCAAATACAATACTTTTAAGACCAGCATCTCCTTCTATAATATTAACTGATAAAGATGTAAATAGATTATTACAAATACCAAATGTAGAATTAGTAATACCAACAATTACATCAAATGTAAAAATATATGGAATACAATCATCAAGAAATGTTCAAATTGTTGGAATAGATCCATCAAAATTTGGAATACTTATTCCAGGATATGAATTAAGAGAAGGAAGATTATTTCAAACTTTAAGTTATTCTGAAATTGTAATCGGATCAAATGTTTATCAACCACAAGATCTTACTTCTCCTTTTTTAAATGTTGGACAAACTACAACTATTGAATCAAGATCTACAAGAATGATTGTAAGTGTAGTAGGATGCTTAGAACCATATGGAATGACTGCATTAGTTTCTGTAGATGATAGTATTTTCATGTCATTAAAAGCATTAGCAAATTTCTTAGGTAGAACAAGTTATTCTGCAATTTTTGTAAAAACAATAAGTCCAGATGTTGTTGATGAAGTTGTAGACAATATAAGAGCAATTTATGGAAATAATTTAAATATTTTAACTGTTAAGCAAATTACTCAAATAGTTTCTTCTGTAACAGGAATGCTAACTATGTTATTAGGATCAATTGCTGCAATTTCATTATTTGTAGCAGGTCTTGGAATAATGAATATTATGTTTGTATCTGTAATTGAAAGGACAAGAGAAATTGGAGTATTAAAAGCACTTGGATTTAAGGATAGAAATATACTTGCAATTTTTCTTTCTGAAGCAGGAATAGTTGGTATAATTGGTGGAATAATAGGAATAATTGTTGGATCAATAATTTCCTATATAATGCCTCATATAATGTTATTTACTATTGGTAGAAGTTTTTCAGCTCAAATAAGCTCTTTTTCTTATACACCAATAATTAGACCAGAAATAATAATTTTTGTATTTTTCTTTGCTATTGCAGTTAGTTTACTTGCAGGTTTATATCCTGCAAGAAGAGCATCAAAAATGGATCCAGTTGTAGCATTAAGACACGAATAAAAATTTATTTTTAATTTTTACTTTATAATGTGATTTTCATGGGACATGTTTATGCTGATATTATAGTAAGAGGAAGAATAGGAGAAATTCTTTTAAAAAATATAATAGTAGATACTGGTGCAAGCTATACAGTATTAGATAAAAATATTGTAGAAAAAATAGGTGCATGGTCCATACCATATAAAATAGATTTAGAGCTTGGAGATGGAAGAATTGTTAAAGCAGATGTATATGCAGTAATCATAAGCTTAGAAGATAGATCAGCTGTTACATTAGCTTTATGTTTTGAAAATGCTAAAAATGTTATTGGTGTTAGAACATTAGAAGATTTAGGTTTAAAAATTGATCCAGTTAGTAGTAAGCTTGAACCTACAAGACCAAAAATACTGCATATCTTTATTAAGTAATTTTAACTTAAAATTTTGAAAATGAATTTAATTAACTTAAGATAATTTCAACTAAAAGCCTCGCCATTTATGGCGAGGCGAATAGAAAATCTTATAAAGGTTTTTCTTTATTGCTTTAGTTGGTGGTCAGTTGGTAAAGCTAAAATGTCCTAAGTGTGGATATATCTGGGACTATAAGGGTAAGAAGCAGTACTATGCTACATGCCCTAATTGCTTTAGAAAAGTCAATATAGCTAAGTACAGAGTTGAATAGTTATGTCTTCTGGCAATGAGGGTTTGCTAACCCTGACTATAAAAATGAGGGTTAGTCCTGAGCCAGAATATGAAAAAGAGTTAATTAACTTAATTAAAAGATATAGAGAAGCTCTTAATTATTCTATAAAAGTTATTATAAAGAATAAATCATTAAACCTTGGAAAAGTCCATAAATTATTATACAATATTCTTAAAGAGAAATATAACTTACCATCTAAAATTGCTATTGATTGTTATAGAGAGGCTATTGCTATTACCAAGTCATGGTTTAGAAATCCAAGGAAGGGAAAAATGCCGAGAGCTAAGATTCCAAGGATTTGGCTAACATATAAACAGAGTTATAGAGTCAAACATAATTATGTTGAGATTTTAGGAGGTTTTAAACTTAAAATAATTGGATGGAATAGAAGATATGATAAATATCCAAATAAAGATGCTAGATTATTGCTCAAAGACGGTAAATTCATTATTGAAATAACTAAGCATATACCCAAACCAACTAAGTATATTCCCAAAGGCGTATTAGCTGTTGATATTAATGAGAAGCATATTGTTATTGGCAATTCATATTTTGAATATAGATTTGAAACAGCTATTGAGAGAGCTTTGCATTATAAACAACTAGCTGAAAATCTTCAGAAGAAATACTCATTGACTAGATACAATGCATGGCTTAGAAGAAGAGGTATATGGGAGAGAGTTAGATACTTCCATAGGAAGGCTAGAAATATTATTGAAGATTGGGTAAAGAAGACATCACATAAGATAGTTATACTAGCAAAGCATTATCAATATGCTATAGCTAGAGAAGACCTAACAAACTTAATAGAAAGCCTTAGAGGGCTTCCTAAAGAGCATAAAGTTGCTTTATTGATTTTAAGTTATAAAAGATTGAAACATTGGATTGATTGGCAATGTGAAAAACATGGAGTACCTTTAATCATTGTTAATCCTAAAGGAACATCAATAACATGTCCAATATGTAACTCAAAACTAGTGAAAAACAGCTATAGAAAAATGATATGTCTTAAATGCAGATTTGAAGCTGATAGAGATATAATAGCTATCCTAAATAT
>QNVI01000026.1 GCA_004348015.1 Thermoproteota archaeon
TCCCTTTAGAGCGGCTCGTTTTCTCTCATCTATTTGTATTTACATTTGAGAGGCATTCAGGAGGATAGAGCTTTCCACATCCCAACTTGTTCATGTGTTTGCTATAAGCATTTGAATGCTTAGGGCAACCACATCTCTAGACTCATGACAATTAATACAAGAAAACCTATCAAATCTTTTCCATTCCATTCCAGCCATAAATGGCGAGGCTTTCAGTTGTAATCTCCTTGTGAATGATCTGATGAAAACTTATAACCTAACACAAATAAAGAAGGAAATTTTTTGAGAAGCTCAAGAATTTCTGGTAAGTAAATATAATTAGCATCCTCAGGTCTTTCAAGAATTCTATTAACTAATTTTATTTCTAATTCATTTCCTAAAATTTTATATACACCCTTCTTACTTTCCCATTCCTTTATTATCACTATAGGTAAAGATATTGAATTAAGTTCATCCTTAGAAGCAAAAGAAGAAAATTCTTCAATTTCTTTCTTATCAAATGAAATTTTTTCATTATTTATGGTTATGTAATGTGGATCTTCTTCATTTAATAATAAAGAAATAGGCTTTCTGAATTTAGGCAGACTCTCATTTATTTTTTTAATTTCTATTTCCCAGAAAAGTTTTGTTAAACGTTCTTCATTTTCCTCCATTAAGTATACCCTCCTAATATCATTGCATGATCTTTATCAAAAGGATCAAGTCTTTTTATGTCTAGTACTTTTATTCCTCCTTTTTCTAAAATGTCTATTTCTCTTTTGAAAATTTCACTAGGTTCTTTTGTTACATCAATACTTCTTGCTTTTATTGCAATCATTATCTTTCCTTTTTTATTTAAATATATTTTAGCATTTTCTAAGAGTATTTCAGCTTGATCTGGTTGAGCTATATCACAATATATAACATCTACGTTTTCTACAAGATATCTATATGACATAGGAAATCTTGCATCCCCAAGTATGGGAATCATATTTTTACGATGTAAAGAGACTTCAATTAACTCTTTTATTACTCTTGGAGCAAATTCTATACAGAAAACCTTTCCTTTTTCTCCAATAATATCAGAAACGTGACTTGCAGTTGTTCCACTTGCTGCTCCAAGGTATAATACATAACTTCCTTCTCTAATTGGTACGTCTGCTATGCCTTTCTCTATAGATGCTGCAAGCTTACTTCTAAATAAATCCCAAGCTCTAAATTCTTCATTATTAACTCTGTATAGAGGTTCGCCATAAACTTTGAAGCCAGGAACAAGATTCTTTGTTGCTAATTTCCTTCCTTCAATATCTTCTATTATATAAACACCAGAAAATTTAGGATGAGATTTTACCATAACCATAAAATATCACTTTCGCTTCTTTTTAGGTGGTTTTGGATATTTAATCTTTATTTCATTTATTCTTTCTTCTAAACTCTTCTTTAATTCACTACCCATAAATGTACCTCCAAAAGCATCAATTCTTGCTGCAATAGAGAGCTTTCCTGCTAATGCTCTTGCAATTTTTCCTCTTTGCCATTTTGGAGCAGAATGAATATAAGGACTCTGGAATATTATGCCGTGTTTTGGAGGTTTTGATCCTGTTCTTAAGGCTCGGAATAATGCTTTTTCTGCTCCAAGTACTTGTATAGTACTAGCTGGTTTTTTTGCTAATGCTTCTAATCCTCCAGCTTGAGCTATTAAACGCGCTCCAAGATTAGCACCTACTAATTCTCTTATGTTAGGTGCTACTTCCTTCATTGTCTCATCTATATATTTTTCTAAATTCTCTCTATATGAATAGAGGGATAAACATATTTTTGCTAAATTTTGAATCATTTCTAAATCAATTTCTCTTATTTCAGCTCCCATTGATTTATTTATAAGATCGCAAATAACTTTTGATTTATTTTCATTATGAATTATATCATTAATATTCTCAATATTAAAATTATATCTTTCTCCAATTTCACTTACAATTTTTGAATAGATTTTATGATCTTGAATTAAATCACCAAGTTCTGGAAAATGAAGCCCATACCATTCTCTTATCCTTAAGACAAGAATATTTATAATCTTATCAATTTCATCAAGTGCTGATATTGCTTGAGCTACAAGTTTATCTCTTCTTTCAAATGCCAAACGAATTTTTGCTCTTACTAATGCTTCACTTACTTCTTTTTGTATAGATTTTATAAAATTAGGATCAATTCCAACTTTTTGCCATTCATAAATTACTGAGGATCTAAAAAGCCTACCAGCAGCACTTGGAGATATTACATTTATTTGAATATTAAATTTTGATCTTAAGGCACTAGCTTCTTTTTCATCTTCGACTATAATGGAATTGCAACCCATATCTATTAATTCTTTTATAAGTTCTTCTAATAAAGGACATGTTCCTGTTTTTTCTAATTCTAGCAATTGAGAAACAGCATCATTAGTATCTTTAAATTGCTTTGCTAGTAATATTTTCAAATCTTCATTATATGCTAAAAATCCATAAAATGAATCTACAATATAACACTTCAAATTTTAACACCTAATTTATTTTCGTAAGTTTTTACTCTTATGATTTTCCTTTCCATTCTTTACATATTAAATATATTTCACTACTATGTTTTCTTGAGGCTTTAGGCTTATATAATTTAACATATTTAAAATTTTTATTTACTTCTTTTAATAGTTCATTAAGTTCTGATCCCATGATAATTTTAATTACCATATTTCCTCCTTTTTTCAAAAGAAAATTTGCAATAGATAAAGCAGATTTTACAAGTAAAATTTGCCTCATATGATCTAAATTATGAAAGCCAGAGAATTTTGGTGCCAAATCAGAAAGTATTACATCTACTTGATCTCCAGATATTTTCTTTATATCTTCTATTAGAGAAGGATCTCTTACATCTTTTCTTATAATGAATATATTATCATATGGAAAAGGTTTTATTGAAGAAATATCTACACCAATTACTTTTCCATTCTTACCTGTAAGCATTCTTGCTATTTGAAGCCATCCTCCTGGTGCAGCTCCTAAATCTAAAATAATATCTCCTTTTTTTATAATAGAGAATTTCTTTGATATTTCTAATAACTTAAAAGCAGATCTTGATCTTAAACCTCTTTTTTTAGCTTCTTTATAATATATATCCTCAAGATTTTTAACCATTAGATTTCTCTCCAATTAAGTTCATATATTCAGATTTAAGTGCATTAGTAAGTTTAATACATGTTTCAGGAGAAATAGGTTGTCCTCTTCCACAACGTTCAATATCTGGACATATTGCACAAGGAGACCAACTTATATCACTTATATCAATTTCTAATTCTTTTTTTGTAAGAAAAATCTTGTATGTTTTCTTACTTTCAGTAGGTTCTTTTCTTATTATTCCTTCTTTTTCTAATTCTTGTAATAATTTGTAAATTACTCTTCTATCTACTCTAAGTAGTTTTGGTAAACTACTTTGCTCTATACCATTTGAATTCTTTAATATTGCTAGTACTTTATCTCTTAGTTTTTCCATCAATAATTTACACTCTCAAGAATAAAAGATATGCAAAAATCTATAAAAATATCTCTAAATCAATATTCTCTAAAATTTCCTTATATCTATGTCTTAAAGTAACCTCTGTTACTTTTGCAATATTTGCTATATCTCTTTGTGTTCTCTTTTTATCCATTATTACACTTACTATATAAACTGCAGCAGCAGCAATTCCCATTGGACCTTTCCCTGATATAAGTCTAGCTTTTTCCATAGTTTTTATAATTTCTATAGATTTCTTTTGAACTAAACCATCTAGATTAAGCTTTGTTATTATACGGGGTACATAATTTGTAGGATCGATAGGTGAGATCTTAAGCATTAATTCATTTAAAAGAAAACGATAACTTCTTGCAATTTCCTTTTTACTTGCTCTACAAACTTTTGAAATATCATCTAGTGTTATTGGTACATTACATTGCCTACATGCAATATATATGACTGCACCAGTCATACTTTCTATGGATCTACCACGTACTAATTGATTTTCTACAGCCTTTCTATAAATAAGAGCAGAAGTTTCTTGTACATTTCTTGGAAGTGCTAATTGTGAAACCATTCTTTCTATTTCTGATAAAGCGAAAATAAGATTTCTTTCATATGCATTAGAGATTCTAGCTCTTTGTTGCCATTTTCTAAGTCTATAAATTTGAATTTTCTTTCTTAGCGTCAAAGAATTCCCATGACTATCCTTATCTCTCCAATCTATAACTGTAGATAAACCTTTATCATGAATTGTTAATGTTAAAGGAGCACCAATTCTTGAGCGTTTATCATTTTGACTATTATTAAAATTACGCCATTCAGGACCAAGATCAAGCATTCGCTCATTTATTACAAGACCACAAGAAGTACATATAATTTCAGCTCTAAAATCATCTCTTACTAGTTTCTCACATTTACATTCAGGACAAACAAATTCATCTAAATTTATATGTTTTTGCATTATTGATTCCTCTTTTCTATTGTATAGACCTCAGAGCCAATAACAATATCCTTAATATTTTCTGGTTTAACTGAAATATAAGGAGAATGAATAGGCCCAAATACATCTACAACTATCCCTAAATAATTTCCATTTTTAGATAAAATACGAGAACCAGGTTTTACAAGAGAATATGCTTTTATAGTTACCAAATTACTTTTTGAAATATTAATAATCTTTCCTATTTTTTGAAGTTGTTTTTTCTTAGAAGTTGTCATTACTAATTTTAATAGCCATACGAAAATATATCCTTTGCTATTATTTTCTATGTAATTTATTTAATATTTCACTAATCTCTAGTATGATTTCAGATTTCTTCTTTGCTGTTTTTTTAATTATAATTCTTCCACTTTTTTCCCAAGGAGTTCTTGGAAAGGCTTTATCATGTTCTATTATTGCTTCTAAGCCAAGTTTAATACAAGCATTGAATATATCATCAATTGAAGGAGATTTGATAGCAAAACTTTTTGGAATTCTTCTCCCTTCCTTACGAGATTTAGAGACATCAAAATATACTGGCCAAATTATTATTTCATCTCTATTCATAATATTATATATATACCACNAAATTAAATTCTTTTATTATGCATGAATTCTCTTTAGCATCATCTGTAATAAACTATATAGAAGATCTAAGTAGAAAAATGGGACTAAAGAAAATAACTTCCATACATATTGAACTAGGAGAGATGACACATATCAATCCTTCACAATTCAGATTTTGTTTTAAAGTTTTAAGTAAAGGAACAATAGGAGAAAATAGTAGATTATACATAAGGAAACGTAAACCTATTTTTATATGTAAGAATTGTAAAAGAAGGATTAAGAAAGATGTTAATGAAATTATAGCTTTTCAAATGAAATGCCCATATTGTAAAGGAAAGATTGAATTAGAAAGAGGAAAAGAATTAGTAATTAAAAAGATTAAAGGAATAAGATGAACCACCCTGCGAAAAAATTTCCAAGAATTTTTTAGCTACGACTATTTAAATCTAGATCATTCATCCTAGAGCTATAGGTTTTCTGGACATCACTTAATAAATTACTTAATAAGAATTGCATTAATTATACCATTTTGTCCTGGTCTTGATGTTATCTTAGCAGTTCCAATTTCTGTTTCAATAATTGCTCCCTTAGTCATTATTCCTCTTCTTGCATAATCTACATTACATGGATTATCTTTAACTCTTAGTATTTTACACTTCTTTGTAGTATTAGTTGATGGATCAGTTACATTAGCAAAAAGAGCTTCCTTTAATTTTATTTTCTTATTTCCACCATAAGTTCTAACATTTTCTCTGACTTCACTTTCCTTTGCTAAAGATGTCTCTATAGGAGGAGAACCAAGCTCATATTTTCTTTTTTCTCTACTATATGGTAATCTTCCACCACTAGGTTTTTTTGTATCCCTACCTTGGTAATAACTCATATTTTGAAAAAAGAAGAATAGAAATATAAGTTTTTTCTAAATCTTTTTGAGAAAAATGAAGATACAACTTAGTCATGGTGCCGGCGGAACAATAATGAATGATTTAATTAAAGAAGTTATATTAAAGAATATAAAAAATAGAAAAGTTGGAAGGGGAATAGGATTAGATGAACTTGATGATGGGGCAACTATACCAATAAATTCTGAGGAAATTGTAGTAACTGGAGATGCTTATACTATTACACCAATATTCTTTCCTGGAGGAGATATTGGAAAACTTGCAATTTGTGGAACTATAAATGATCTAGCAGTAATGGGAGCAAGACCAATTGCTATAATGGATACAGTTGTAGTAGAAGAAGGCTTTGAAATAGAAAATCTGAATAAAATTTTTATTTCTATGAATGAGATAATGGAAAAATTTGATATTTCTCTTATACATGGAGATTTTAAAGTTATGCCAAAAGGAAAACTTGATGGAATTGTTATATCTACAATGGGCATAGGTATGCTTTATAAAAAAAGACCAATATTAGATTCTGGATTAAAAGAAGGTGATAAAATTATAGTGACCGGTCCTATTGGAGATCATGGAATAGTTATAATTTCTTTAAGAGAAGGAATTTCTTTCAAAACAAACATAGTATCTGATGTGGCACCATTATGGAATTTAATGAAAAAAGCTATGGATGCAGGAGAAATTACAGCTGCAAAAGATCCAACAAGAGGAGGCTTAGCCATGGCTTTAAATGAGATGGCTGCAAAATCTAATGTGAGTATATGGATTAATGAAGATGAAATACCAATTAGAAATGAAGTAAAAGGAGCATGTGAAATGCTGGGTATAGACTATTTAGAGCTTGCATGTGAAGGAAGGATTGTAATGGGTGTAAAAGCTGAAGATGCTGATAATGTGCTTAAAGCAATTAGATCAACTGAAGAAGGAAAAGATGCAAAAATTATTGGTTATGTGAAAAAAGAAATGCCTGGATACGTAATTATGAATACAATAATAGGAGGGAAAAGAATTATTAATCCTCCATTAGGAGAGCCTGTTCCTAGAATTTGTTAAACAAATCTTCATTAAGACGAGGTATAAGAGCCATTAGTACAGCCATTTCAGTGATTTGAGTTCTATTTGTAATCCCTTTAGATAAAAATCCAATTGCTCCTTCTTTTTGTCCAATTTTAGGTTTCTTAGCGATTTCTTCCATTATAGTATTAACTTCTAATTTTTCATTAATTACTCTTCTTATGACAATAGGAGGATACTCGAAAGCAGGTCCTCCACCAATAGTGACTTTTCCAGATCTATCAGCTATTGCAGCAAATTGTTGATCCATGTATCCAGTTATAGTATAAGGTATTGGTATTATTCCAGCTTCTATACCTATACCAAGATCTGCTTTTTCCTCTAATTCTAAAGCTTTTTTTGCTCTTTCGATTGCTCCTCTTATTACATTATCTAATCCTATTGGCTGAGATGGGATATTAATGGAAACTGGCTTCATTATAACAATTACTTTAAATAATTTTGAGAAAACATTCTCAACAGCTTTTACTTTAATAGGATTTGAAGTACCAACCGCAATAATCATATTATCCCCAATAGTAATATTATTTAAAGTGATATCCTTATATTTTCTTATGAATTATAAAGAAAGACAAAGAAGACTATTAAGATTAATAGAAGAAAAAGAAATGGATGGAATAGTAGTCATTTCTAATGAGAATATATTTTATCTTACAGGTGCTCCATTAAATTGTGATAAGTTTCTCTATTTGAGTAGTAATGGCAATTTATACATAATAACAAATGAATTAAATTATCAAGAAATTAAAGATAGTGTAGAAGATATAAATGTAATAAAAACAGAAAATTTTGTAGAGGAAATTAAAAAATTAGGTAAAAGGATAGGATTTGAAAATAAGAAAATTTCATTCTATACTTATGAAGAGTTAAAGAAAGATCTAGAACTTATTCCTATAAATGGCTATATTGAAGAAATGAGAGAAGTAAAAGACGAATATGAAATAAAACAAATTGAGAACTCTCAAAAAATTACAGAAAAATCACTTGAAGAATGCTTAAAAGAAATAAAAATAGGAATGAGTGAATTAGAGATTGTAGCAAAGATAGAATATTTTATGAGAATTTATGGTGCAGAATCTTATGCTTTTGATAGCATAGTATTATCTGGTATAAGATGTATTTATCCACATGGAAGACCTACAAAAAAGATTATTGAAAAAAATGAAGGAATAATAATAGATATAGGAGCAAGATACAATGGTTATTGTTCAGATATGACTAGAACAATATTCATAGGAGAGCCTAATAAAAATATTATTGATATTTATTATGCTGTTAAATATGCTCAAGAAGAAGCTATAAAAAATGCAAAACCAGGAATTACCGGAAAGGAACTTAATGAAATTGCTATTAATATTTTAAAAGAGTATAAATTAGAAAAATATTTTAATCATGGACTTGGTCATGGAGTTGGAATAAATGTTCATGAAGGACCATTTATAAATAGAAAACAAGAAAAGAAATTAAAATGTGGAAATGTTATAACAATAGAACCAGGAGTTTATATTCCTAAAATTGGAGGAATAAGAATAGAAGACATAATATTAATAACAGAAAATGGTAATAAAAATTTAACTAGTTTTGAGAAAACATTAATTATGTTATAGAGGAGAACTATGATAATAAATTGGATTAGATCTCGTGTACTTAAATATATATATGAATATTATGAAAAGAAATTATTAAATGAAGTAAGAAAAGGTAAAATGCCTGAACATATTGGATTAATACTTGATGGCAATAGAAGATGGGCAATAGAGATGGGTTTTTCTCCAGAAAAAGGTCATGAATTTGGATTTGAGAAGGTAAAAGAAGTATTAAAATGGTGCTGGGAATTAGGAATAAATATTGTAACAATCTATGTACTTTCTACTGAAAATCTAAATAGAAGTAAAGAAGAATTAGATAATTTATTTAGATTAGCAAAAATAGGATTTAGAGAGATTTTAGAAAATCCAGAAATAGATAGGTATAAAGTAAGAGTAAAAGCAATAGGAAAGTTAGAAGTATTAGACGATGAACTTATTGATTTAATCAAAAAAGCCGAAGAAAAAACAAAGAAATATTCAGAAAATAAGCTCTATATTGCAATAGCCTATGGAGGAAGAACAGAAATCTTAGATGCTACTAAAAAAATTGTTGAGGCTGTATTAAAAGGAGAATTAAATATTAATGATATTAATGAAGATATTTTCTCAAAATATTTATATACACAAGGAGATAAAGATCCTGATCTTATAATAAGGACTTCCGGTGAAGAGAGATTAAGTGGTTTTTTACTTTGGCAAAGTGCTTATTCTGAATTGTATTTCATGGATGTATACTGGCCTGAAATAAGGAAAATAGATCTCCTAAGAGCAATTAGAACATATCAAAAAAGACATAGAAGATTTGGCAGATGAATTTCTTCATAACTAAGGTAGAAATTTTTAAAGATGAATTTATATCTGTCCTTATTTATTATCTAGGATTTCCATATCTTATTAACTTATGAAAAATATCCATGTAGGTTTTTATCCTCATAAATAAATCCCAAATTCATATTGTCTAAGATATATTATTTATTTCATCTTAGAAATTCAGTTCTGAATTTTTATAAATTTTTATAAATGAATTTATTAATTTGAAAATTAATTTTAAATTGTGAGCAAAATGCCAATATGTCCTGAATGTGGTGGAGAAATGCTTTATCAACAATCAATTAGGAGATATGTTTGTAAAAGTTGTGGTATATCATTAACAAGAGATGAAATAGATGAAATAAAGGCTAAATATAGAGTATGTAAAGATGAGGATGAAAAAGAAAGAATGAAAAAAGAATACATAAAATGGTGGACTACAAAGAAGTAAAGTTTTTTACTTTTTCATTTTTTATGTTTATTATGAATTTTGTGTATATTTTGGGAACCGCTGGATCTGGAAAATCTACATTAGCCTCATCTCTTTTGGACACATTAAGAGCTGCTGAACTTAATGTTATATCAGTAAATCTAGATCCAGGAGTAAGATGGCTTCCTTATTATCCTGAAGTGGATATAAGAGAATATATTGATTATGATAAAATTGTTGAAGAGTATCAACTTGGTCCTAATGGTGCTCTTATAGTATGTGTTGATACTGCTGTGAATTATATTGAAAAAATGAGAGAAGAAATTGAAAAATTCGAACCTGATTACGTCATAGTGGATACACCAGGACAGCTTGAACTTTTTGCCTATAGAGATTCTGGAAGATTTATCACATCGGCTCTCTCAAAAAATAATTTTTCAATTATATTTCTTGCAGATGCGATTTTCTTAAATAGGCCTTCTGATTTTGTTTCCATTATGCTATTAGCTTACTCAGTCCAAGCAAGATTTAAAGCTCCACAAATAAATTGCATATCAAAAATAGATCTTCTATCTGAAGATGTAATGGAAAAAGCACTTCAGTGGGTAACAGAACCATTATCACTTAAAGAAAGCTTCTTTTCTGAAATTGCAGATATAAAAGGAGAGTTCTCTGAAAGAATATTTGATATATTATTAGAAATTGGCGGACCAGGAGAATTTTTATTAGTATCATCATATACAGGACAAGGTATGACTGATCTATTTGCACAACTTCAACGTATTCATACTGGTGGAATAGACATATAGGTGAGATTAATGGAAGAAATATCGCTAATAATTAAAAAAATTAAGTCTTTAGGTGAAGAAATAAATGAAAAAAATTCAGAATTAAATCAACTCAAAGAAAAAAAGAAGGAAATTATAGAAAAAATAAATGAAATGAAAAAAGAAATAGAAAATTTAAAAAATTTAAGAAATGATGTAAATACAAAAATAGCTGAAAAGAAGAAAATAAGAGAAGAACTCAATAATAAATGTAAAGAAATTTCTGGAAAAATTAAAGAATTGATATTAGAAAAGAAGAAACTATCTTCATTAGTAAGGGAAAAAGAAGAAGATCTTATAAATCAAATTAAATTTATAGACTGGAAACAACAAACAAACCCTCTCTCTATTGAAGAAGAAAAAAGATTACTTCAAAGAAGAAATGAAATAGAAAAGAAATTATTAGTATATAAACATATTAAAGAAATAAATGAAAAAATAGATTTATATAGATCCTCCTATAATGAACTTAAAGAAAAGGCTAATAATATACATAATGAAATTTTATCATTAGCACAAGAATCTAGGAAATATCATGAATCTATGATAAAATCAATTGAGAATTTAAAATTAATTAAATCTGAATTAGTTAAAATAAAAGAAAGAATTTCCTCATTAAAAACAGAAATAATTAATCTAAAAAAAGAATATAATGAGAATAATATTAAGTATAATAAGATAAAGGAAGAAATGCTAGAAAAGAAAATTGAAGTTATAGCAGAAGAAACTAAGCAGATATTAAAGAAAAGAATAGAATTAGCAAAAAAAGCTGAAGAGAAAATTAAAAATGGAGAAAGATTGACTTTTGATGAATTTGCAGCTTTGTTGTCCACAAAAGAGTAATATTTAAATTTTTCCATAATAGTTTTAAGCCTATAAAACAAATTCATTATTGAAAAAAATGGAAAAGAATTTACTGATATTAAGTGTAGATAAGGATAATGATATAGGAAGAGTAATAGGACTTTCTACACCAATTATAGGAAGAGAAAAAGTTTTATCTGCTGCAATTTCATTTGCTCTTAAAAATCCAGAAGATTCTGATGTGAATTCTATATTTGAGGCAATAAAGGTATATGATGAGCTAATTAAAGAAGACTATAAATGTGAAATTGCAATAATAACAGGTTTACCAGAAGGAGGATATAAATCAGATATAAAGATATTATCAGAATTAGAAGAAGTTCTTAAAAATTTTAAAGCTGATGGAGCAATATTTGTAAGTGATGGAGTTTCCGATGAACAAGCAATACCAATAGTACAATCTAGAATTCCTATAATATCAGTAAAGAGAGTATTTGTTCAACAGGAAAAAAGTGTAGAAGAAACTTATGTATTATTTTATAGATATTTAAAAAAACTCACCGACCCTGAATATTCAAAGACATTTTTAGGTATTCCTGGACTAATTCTTCTTATAATAACAGTATTATATTTCCTTAATTTAATAAGTTATGTGATTATTTCTTTAGGAATTATCATTGGTATAATATTAATAATAAAGGGATTTAATATTGATGGAATAGTAAAGGAAGCATGGAAAGAATCTCCAATAAGACTTATTACCTCTGTAATAGGAACAATAATTTCATCAATTGCAATATATAGAGGAATAAGTATAGCATTAATAGAGACCTCATTAGAAAATTTACAATTATTTATAGGATCAATATTATCGAATACTATTGATTTATTTTCCATAGGAATTGCAATATACATTACAGGAAGGCTTATAGTAAAATATCTAGAAGAATCACAAAAAATATGGCATGAAATTGTAGGATTGGTTGCTTTATTATTCATAAGACAAATAGTAATTGAGGCAAGTTTAATTATAACAAATCCAAAGGCAAGTTTAATACCTTTTCTTTTGGTATCTGGACTTGGTGTTCTAGTATGTGGATTTTTAGT
>QNVI01000027.1 GCA_004348015.1 Thermoproteota archaeon
CAGAAAGGAATAAGAAAATATGTAGAAAAATTCATAAAGGAAGATTATGATGCATTTATTCTTTTAAAAGAAGTTGAAGATCCTACAAGATTTGGTGTTGCAGAATTTGATGATAAGGGAAGAATAATAAGACTTATTGAAAAGCCAAAAATTCCTCCAAGTAAATATGCTTTAGTTGGAGTATATTTCTTTAAGCCAGTGGCATTTGATATTATAGAAAAATTAAAGCCTAGTTGGAGAGGTGAACTTGAAATAACAGATGCAATTCAATTAATGCTTGAATATAATTATAAAATTGGTTATGAGATATTAGATGGATGGTGGTTTGATGTTGGAAAAAGTAATGATATATTATTAGTTAATGCTAAAGTATTAGATGAAAGAGCAAAAGAAAGAATTGAAGGTGAAATTAATAATTCAAGAATTGAAGGAAGAGTAGAAATCGATAAAGATACAAAAATTATAAATAGTATTATTAGGGGACCATCAGTAATAGGTAAAAATTGTATTATTGAAAATTCATTTATAGGCCCATATACAAGTATAGGAAATAATTCAAGAATAATAAATAGTTGTATCGAGTATTGTGTTATTCTTGAAAATACTTCAATAATTGGAATAGAAAGACTTGAAGAAAGCTTGGTAGGAAGAAATGCTAAGATTTTGAAAAATGAAGAAAACAGAAAATTAATAAAGCTTAATGTGGGAGACTATTCAGAAATAATAATCTAAAATATTAGAGGTTTTAGAAAGCAAGTATTCAAAGCAATAGAATTGAGTAAAACATTTAAAAAATATTAAGAAATTATCAATTTTAACTGATTCAAGACTTGATAAAATATTACTATAATTTTGGATAATATAATTAATGACTTTAGTCTTAAAGAGTGCTTCCTATTATCTTCAAGAAGATATCTCAGATCTGAAATATTATATTTATTTCATAAATTTCATAAATATGATCATACTTAAATTCATAATAACTTTTTTATTTATTGCCAAGAAGTTAAGAAGATCATAAGTCCAAGAATTAACATGTACTAATTTAAGTTTTTTCGTACATTCATCCCAGAGTTAAAACTCTAGGTTTTCTGGGCACCTATTTTATAAGAAGATGTCAAAATGTTTATAACGCTACTATAACTTCCTAATTTTTGGGAAAATATGTCGGCTAAGATAAAGAGTACAATTGACTTTAAGCAGCTTTCCATAGAAGAAACATTCAAAATTTTAGAAGCCTCCATGCTTGGGCTTACAGAATCTGAAGCAAAAAATCGAATAGAAAAGTTTGGATATAACGAGATAGCAGAAGAGAAGAAAAATCCTTTGGTNGAATTTTTCTCACGCTTTTGGGGTCCAATGCCTTGGCTGCTGGAGCTGGCAATTGTGCTCTCATGCATACTGGGGCATTATGTTGAAGCCGTCATAATTTTCGTTTTACTCACCATAAACGTTGTTATAGGCTTTACACATTCACGTCACTCACGAAGAGTGCTTGAATTTTTGAAAAAGCGGCTTGCCATAAAGGCGAAGGTTCTGCGTGAAGGAAAATGGAAAGTGAAAGACGCTAAAGAAATTGTTCTAGGAGACATTATACTCGTAGGTCTCGGCGACTTGGTGCCTGCAGACGCCAAGATAGTTAGCGGAGAGCTTTCTGTTGATCAGTCAGCCTTAACAGGAGAATCCCTACCAGTAAATTTGCGTCCCTCAGACATTGTTTATTCAAGCTCAATTGTTATGCGAGGAGAAGCTAAATGTGTTGTTGTTAACACTGGTGCGAACACGTATTTTGGAAAGACTGCTGAGCTGGTTAAGGTGGCTAAACCA
>QNVI01000028.1 GCA_004348015.1 Thermoproteota archaeon
GATTTAACTGAAGATTGGGAAGGTTTAATAATAATACTTGATACTTCTTCTGCTTTAGCTGAAATAATAAATGCTAAAAGACCAGGAAGATATGCTATAAAGGTACGTTAAGAGGGTTATATTTGGGTCTTTTAAGACTTCCTGAAGAACTTCGTTCAGAATTATCCAAACCTCTTGGTCTTTTACTTGAGAATAATATTGATAATAATGTAGTTTATGTTTTAAATTTAATTAAGGATAGAAATCCTCCTAAAGTTATAATTGTTGGTGATTATGTACTTTCAGCATTTATTAAATATAACTATATTCCAGATATTGGAATATTTGATAAGAAAAGTAAAAGATTACCTTTTCAATTAAATATTAATCCTGATATATGTATAAAAAATCCAGCAGGTCATTTATCAGATGAAGCTATAGAAATTATAAAAAATGCATTAAATTCTCAGAAAAAATTAATGATATATGTTGAAGGAGAGGAAGATTTATTGGCATTACCAGCTATTATATTTTCACCAATTAATTCATTCATAATTTATGGTTTAATGGATAAGGGAATGGTTATTGTAATAAATAATGAAGAGAAAAAAATAAAATTATATGAAATTCTTAATAAGTTTGAAAGAGTTTAAATCCAGCCTCTTGTTTTCATTGCATCAACTACTCTACTTATTGCACAAATATATGCTGCCATTCTCATGTCTACATTGTAATTGCAATAAGTTTCATAAACTCTATTAAAAGCTTTTACTAGCAATTTATCAAGTTTATCAAATACTTCTTCTTTACTCCAATAATATCCTTGTAAATTCTGAACCCATTCAAAGTATGATACACTAACACCTCCAGCATTTGCTAATATGTCAGGTACTACCATGACTCCTTTCTTATGAAGTATATCATCAGCCTCGGGTGTTGTAGGTCCATTTGCACCTTCTAGTATTAATTTTGCTTTTATTCTATTAGCATTCTTTTCAGTTATTTGATTTTCAAGAGCTGCTGGAATAAGTATATCACATTCTCTCTCTAGTAATTCTTCATTACTTACAACTTCAGCTCCAGGATAGTTAACAACACTTCCAGTCTTCTTCTTAAATTCTAAGACAGCATCAACTGAAAGACCATATCTATTGTAAATTCCTCCTCTTGAATCACTTATTCCAACAATCTTACAACCTAGTTTTTCCATGAAATATGCTGAATAATAACCTACATTTCCAAATCCTTGTACCACTACTTTTGCATTTTTTAAATCAATATTTAACTTCTTTGCAGCTTCTCTTCCTACTATAGCAACACCAAGTCCAGTAGATTCAGTTCTTCCTTCTGATCCACCTATATTTACAGGCTTACCTGTAACAGCTCCAGGTACATTGTATCCTTTCCATTTGCTATACTCATCCATGAACCATGCCATTTCTCTACTTGAAGTATTTACGTCTCCTGCAGGAATGTCTATTTCTGGACCTATAATTCTTGATATTGCATAGAAGTATCCTCTTGATAATCTCTCTATTTCACCAATACTCATTTCTTTTGGATTACAAATAACTCCTCCTTTTCCTCCGCCATATGGTAGTCCTACTACTGAGCACTTCCATGTCATCCACATTGATAATGCCATGACTTCTTCCATTGTTACATTTGGATGATATCGTACTCCTCCTTTAAATGGTCCTAAGGCATCATTATGTTGAGATCTAAAGCCTTTGAATACTTTTATTGTACCATTGTCCATTCTTACAGGAATGTATACACATAAAACTCTCTTTGGATATTTGAGAATTTCATGTGCATTTGGATCTAAGTTCATTATTTTTGCACATTTGTTCAATTGTTCTAAAGCCATTTCATATGGGTTTCTTTCATACATAATTTTCACTAGTCCAAAAGACTGGAGCTAAACTTATTAATATTATTTTTCGATTTTAATTAAGATCTTTTATAAAAATTATTTAATTTTATTAAAAATTAATAAAATTTGCACATTAATTAGAAGAAATTATTAATATATGTGATGCGATTAACTACCGATAAGCTAAAAAAGGTGCTTTTTCTCTACTTTCTTGATCTAATATGTCTTCAGAAGGGGTACAAATCTCTATAATTGATGATAAATACAACTCTGTTATAAAGCGAAGAGAACTTAAGTTAGAAATAGTTTCGAAAAGTACTCCGAGTAGAGATTCATTAAGAAAAATTTTAGCAGATTTCTTTAAAGTTCCAATAGAATGTCTTTTTGTAATAAGTTGCATTACATCATTTGGGACGAATACTTCAATATGTAGAGTTCATATCTATAATGATGCTGAATATGGAAAAAAGATTGAACCAAAACATATACAATTAAGAAATTTACCAAGAGAAGAACGTAAAAAATTAATGAGTAAGTAGGTGAGTTTATGGCAAAGAAAACAAAACCACATGAGCTTTATGAATATGATTATTCTACAGGTACAATAAAACCAAAAAATAAGATATGTTCAAGATGTGGAAGATTTATGGCAAAACATTTAAAACCAGTTCCAAGATGGGCTTGTGGATATTGTGGATATACAATATTCATACATTAAGGTATAATTCATGAAAATTTACATAATGGGCATTGAATCTACAGCTCATACTTTTGGCTGTGGTATTGTAACATCTAATGGGGAAATACTATCAAATGTAAAATCTGAATATATGCCTCCTTCTGGAGGAATACATCCAAGAGAAGCAAGTCAACATCATTCTCAAAAAGCACTATCTGTAATAAAAAAAGCTTTAGAAGAAGCAAAGATTTCTCTATATGATATAGATGGAGTAGCTATATCATTAGGCCCAGGATTAGGTCCATGTCTTAGAACTGGTGCTACAATTGCAAGAGCAATTGCATTATTAATAAATAAACCATTAATCCCTGTAAACCATTGTGTAGCTCATATAGAAATAGGAAGGCTAATTACTAAAGAAGAAGATCCTTTAGTAGTTTACGTTTCTGGTGGAAATACTATAATTTCAGCTTTTTCAGATGGAAGATATAGGGTATTTGGAGAGACACTGGATATTGCCTTAGGAAATTGTCTTGATGTTTTTGCTAGACACTTAGGTCTACCTCATCCTGGAGTTCCAAAACTTGAAGCCTTAGCAGATAAAGGAAAGAACTTTATTTTTCTACCATATATAGTGAAAGGGCAAGATGTTTCATATTCTGGTTTATTGACAACAGCAATAAAATATATTGGAAAATACGATTCATGTGATTTAAGTATGAGTTTATTAGAAACAGCTTATGGTATGTTAGCAGAAGTAACAGAGAGAGCTTTAGCTCATACAGAAAAAACTTCTCTCCTTCTTACAGGAGGGGTTGCAAGAAGTTTACGTTTACAAAGAATTTTAAAATCTGTTTGTGAGGAACATTCAGCAAGATTTCATGTAGTTCCTCCTGAACTTGCTGGAGATAATGGTGCTATGATTGCTTGGACAGGATATCTAGCATATAAGGAAAATATTACCATACCAATAGAATCAAGTTTTATTAAACAGAGATGGCGACTTGATGAGGTTGAAATCCCATGGAGAATGAGATACTAATAAAAAAAGGAGCTGAAGCTGAACTTTATAAAAGTACATGGATGAATAGAGAAGTAGTAATAAAACGAAGAAAAAGCAAATCTTATCGGAATCCTGATTTAGATAGATATATCCGTGTACATAGAACAAGTTTAGAAGCTAAACTTCTTTCAGATGCAAGAAAACTTGGTGTTCCTACTCCAATTGTATATGATGTCGACTTAAATAATACCCAAATAATTATGAGCTTTATTAGAGGTCCACCATTAAAGAATTTAATTCCAAAGATGAATAAGGAATATATGAAAAAAACATTTATAGAAATAGGAAGACTAGTTGGTTTATTACATAAAGGTGGAATTGTTCATGGTGATTTAACAACCTCAAATATGTTAATACAAAATGATATGATATTCTTTATAGATTTTGGATTAGGAGATTATACAAAAGATATTGAAGCAAGAGGTGTAGATATTCATTTAATGCGAAGAGCTATTGAAAGTTTATATTATGAGTTTTCAGAATATGCATATGAAAGTTTTATTATTGGGTACAAAGAAATAATGTTAGATGAAGCAAATGATATATTAAAAAGGGTAATTGAAATAAGAAAAAGAGGAAGATATGTAGAAGGTGATAGACATAAATGAAATATATTTTGTAACTAGTAATGATCATAAAATAGAAGAAGCGAATCGAATTTTATCACAATTTGGCATCAAATTAAAAAAATCTAATATAAAAAAAATAGAAATACAATCTAATTCTCTTGAAAAAATCGTAAAATATTCATTATTGTATGCTATAAAAAAGCTAAATAATGAAATAATTGTTGAAGATTCTGGTCTCTTTATAGAGAAGCTTAACGGCTTTCCAGGACCTTTTTCTTCTTATGTTTATAAAAAACTAGGATGTAATGGTATACTAAAATTAATGAAAGAAATATCAGATAGAAGAGCATTATTCAAATGTGTTGTTGGTTATTGTTCTCCTAATATTAAACCAGTAATATTTCATGGTATTTGTTATGGAAATATATCATATGAAATACGAGGTTCTCATGGATTTGGTTTTGATCCAATTTTTATTCCTGATAATTCTAATGGACTTACATTTTCTGAATTATCACCTGAGGAAAAAGATAAATTTTCTCATCGTGGAATCGCATTTAGAAAATTTGGATTATGGTACATAAATAATATTGCTAAACCTTAAATAACAGTTTATCTCTTTATCGCATACATATAGGTGAGACTACTTGAAGAAGAGTAAGAGAAAAGGTAAATCACATTCAACTAGGCCTATAACAACTATCTCCAAGTGGGTAAAATATACACCAGAAGAAGTAGAATCTTTAGTAGTTGAACTTGCAAAGAAAGGAATACCTCCTTCTCAAATTGGCATTATTCTTAGGGATCAATATGGCATTCCTTTAGTTAGACAAATAACTGGTAAGAGAATATGTGAAATATTAGAGGAAAGAAAATTACTACCTGCTATACCAGAAGATCTAAATAACTTAATAAAACGTGCTAGTAGGGCTAGAAGACATTTAGAAGAACATCCAAAAGATATGAGCTCTAAAAGAGGTTTGCAACTCATAGAATCTAAGATAAATAGACTTGCTAAATATTATATATCTATAGGTAGATTACCTTCTGATTGGAAATATGTACCAGAAAAAGTATCTATATTATCAAAATAGAAATTAATAAACTAAAGGGGATAATTTGTCAGAGAATACATTGCTTAATAAAATAAGTTCTGTTGCAGAAAATATTAAAAAAATACCTAAAGAAGAAAAAATACTGATCATATCTCATTACGATGCAGATGGTATTTCTTCAGGAAGTATAATTTTTCAATTATTATTTAAATTGGGATTTTCACCTCATATAAGAATAGTAACACAATTGGACCATGAAATTATAAATGAAATAAAATCTTTGAATTATGATTATGTAATATTTAGTGATATGGGGAGTGGTCAAAAATCTCTTATAAGCTCTATTGAAGGAAAAAATATTTTTATCATAGATCATCATCAACCGGAATACTCTGAATTAGAAAATGAAATAAATCCACATTATTTTGGATTTGATGGTGCAAAAGATATATCATCTTCTGGCTTAGCATATCTTTTAGCTAAAGAAATTGATGAAAAGAATACTTACTTATCACAAATTGCGATTATTGGGGCCCTTGGAGATCTTCAAGATAGAGGTGAAAAAAATTCGCTTATTGGACTTAATGAGAAGATTTCTCAAGATGCAGAAAAAGCAAACTTATTAAAGAAAAAATTAGGTTTAAAATTACATGGTTTTGAATCTAGACCAATTATACAATGTTTAGCAAACACTATAGAACCTTATTTACCTGGATTAACTGGTAATGAAGGTGCATGTCTTAAGTTTATTAAGAATCTTGGTATAGATCCAAAAAGACCAGATGGTAATTGGAAAACATTATCCGATCTATCAAATGAAGAGATTAAATTACTAGTAAGTGGTTTAATAAGATATTTAATTTCTCTTGGATTCTCAAGTAAAGAGGCAGAAAAAATCATAGGAACTGTTTATATATTTCCTAATGAATCAAGCGATTCTCCCTTATATGATGCAAGAGAGTTTTCTTCATCTATAAATGCATGTGGTCGTATGAATAAATATGGTCTTGGTGTTGCTATTTGTTTGGGTGATAGAAGTAATGCATTAAATGAACTTAAGCAAGTTCTTCAGGATTATAAGCAAAAATTATCGTATTATATAAATTGGTTATTCTCTAGTAATAACTCTATAAAGATATTATCGCATGTACAAGNAATTTTTGGAGGAGATANAGTAGATGAAAAAATGATAGCTCCTCTGATCTCTATGTTATATGGTAGTAAACCATTCTCATTAGAAAAACCTATAATAGGTTTCTCTAAATCTAAAAATTTTGTTAAGGTTTCTGCAAGAGCTACAATAGAATTAGTAAATAAAGGTATAAACCTTGGTGCTTTGATTAGAGAAGCAGCTAGAAAGTGTAATGGTATAGGAGGAGGACATAATATTGCAGCAGGTGCACAAATTCCTATAGGAAAAGAAGAAGAATTTCTTGAATATCTTAACAAATTAATAAAAGAATCTCAGGTGATTAAAACTGAAGTTAGAACTACAAATTAAAATTCCATATGAAAATGAAAAAATAGCAAAAATAATAGAAAGATCAATAACACCAGATAATTATGGAGCTCCCATCAATACTAATATACAAATGAATATAGAAAACTCTTTTCTATCAATAAGAATTCTCTCTACTGATGATATTCCATCATTTTTAAGAACTGTAGACGATTTATTAGTATGTATTAACTTAACAGAAAAAATTTTAAAAGAGTTTGCCTCAATTACTTAAAGCTTATATTAGGGCAGCTCACATTTTGTAGTGAGGAAAGAATAATGTCCTCTAAACAACCTACAACAAAACTAAAAGAAAAATGGAGACAAAAGAGATGGTATACTATCATTGCGCCATCTTCATTTGGAAATCTTGAAATAGGAAGAACTATTGCAGATTCTCCACAAAAACTTATTGGTAGAGTAGTTGAAACTACTCTTTATGATATAACTGAATCAATTTCTCAGCTTTATATTAAATTATATTTCAAAATAATAAAAGTTGAAGGTGATAAAGCTTATACAATGTTTTATGGTCATGATTTTGCTAGAGATTATTTAAGAAGCCTTGTAAGAAGAGGAACATCACGTATAGATGGCATATTTAATATTACATCAAAGGATGGTTATAAAATGCGAATTAGTATAATTGCAATTACTGCAGCAAGAGCAAAAACATCACAAGCACATGCTATAAGAAAAATAATGGAGGATATTATTACAAAGAAGGATGGGCAATTATTTTATGATGAACTTGCTCAACAATTAGTATTAGGAAAAATAGCCTCAGAAATTTATAATGAGGCTAAGAAAATATATCCATTGAGGAAGTTAGAAGTTAGAAAAAGCAAACTGTTAGAAGCACCACAAGTATCAGTAACAACTCAAGCAATAACTCAATAATTAAAAATAAATTATTAATTTAAAATATTTAATCTTATGAAAGAAATTATAAGTTCTTCTGGAATTAGAGGATTAGCTATAAGTGAAATATCTCCTGAATTTTGTATGAAAATTGGAATAGCAATATCTAATAATAAGAAAGGCGAATACGTAATTGGTCATGATGTTCGTTTGTCTTCTTATTTATTAGCTAATAGTTTAGCTAATGGAATCTGTGCAGGAGGCTCTGATTCTATATTTATCGGTCTTTCTCCTACTCCTGCAATTGCATTTTATGCTAGGAATTTCACAGGCGGCATTGTTATAACAGCAAGTCATAATCCTCCTGAATATAATGGATTAAAAATATTTAATGAAAATGGTATTCCTGTTACCTCATCTTTTTATGAAAATCTTATCAAAACTCCTATTAATTATTCTAATTGGGACTCATTAGGTAACATTAAGAATTTTCATGGTATATATGAGTACATAGATTTTCTTATTTCTAATATAAATACAAAGAGAAAATGGAAGATTGGATTAGATCCAGGAAATGGAGCAACATCACTAACTGCTCCATTAGTATTTCATAATGTAGGTCATGAAGTTAGAACAATAAATATTAATTTAGATGGTAGATTTCCTGGAAGAGGCGCTGAACCAAATGAACAATCTTCAAAATTATTATCTGGTCTTATTAGAAAACACTCTTTAGATGTTGGATTTGCATATGATGGTGATGGTGATAGGGTCTTAATAATTGATGAAAATGGTAATGTAATTCCTCAAGATATTGCTCTAGCCTATATAGCCAAATTTATGTTTTCTAAATTAAATAAGCCAATAGTTGTAAATGTAGATACTTCATCAATTGTAGACTTTATTATAAATTCTATTGGAGGGAAAGTTTACAGATCAAAAGTTGGTGATCCATATATTGTAGAAGAAATCATAAAAAAAGATGCATGTTTTGGAGGAGAGCCATGTGGCGCTTGGATTTTTCCAGACATAATAAAATGTCCAGATGGTGTTCTATCATCAATTATATTTTTGAATTTTCTAGATAATGAAGGAATAAAACCTTCAGAACTATTAAATAATCTTCCTAATTTCTTCATAGAAAGAAAAAATATTCCATGTAAAGACAAAATCTCTACTATGAAAAGAATAATGAATGAACTTCCTAAACTATATCCTGATGCTGATATTTCATATATTGATGGTATTAGAATTTCCTGGGACGATTTTACATGGGTTTTAATAAGGCCCTCTGGAACTGAACCACTAATAAGAATAACTATAGAATCAATGTCTAAAGATAAATTAAAAAATCTTATTTCTTCAATTACAAAGTTTATAATTAAAGGTGATTAAATTACGAAAGGTATAATTCTTGCTGCTGGTAAGGGCACAAGATTAGATCCATTCACAATAAGTAGACCAAAACACTTAATTCCTATTGCTGGAGCCCCATTAATTGAACATATAATAAATACACTTAAAGAAAATGGTATTAATGAAATAATAATTGTCATAAATTATATGGGGGAATTAATAAAATCATACTTAGGCGATGGATCAAAATTTTCAATAAAAATAAATTATGTAGAACAAAAAACATTAGAAGGAACAGCTCACGCGCTTTACTCATGTAGAGATTTAATTAATAATGAATCATTTATAGCTATATATGGTGATATTGTTTTCCATCCTTCTATTATTTCTACTCTATTATCTTCTTATAATGAAAAGTATTTTGGTGTCATATTAGGAGTTCATGTAAAAAATATCAAAGATTTTGGATTATTAATTACTGATGGAGAATTTTTAACAAAGATAGAAGAAAAACCAGATGTTAATGAATCAGGAATTATTAATGGTGGAATGTATATATTCAAACCTGAAATATTCAAATTTATAGAAAAAACTGAAAAATCTATTCGTGGAGAAATAGAATTAACATCATCAATAAATATGGCAATAAAAGAGAATAAAAAATTTCTTATAGTGAAATCAGAAGAAGATAAATGGATTGATGTAGGAAAGCCTTGGGATATACTAGATGCTAATAAGCTTCTTATGGATGTAAAAGTGAATAAAAAAATTATTCATGGCGATGTAGAAGATGGTGTTCATATAAATGGTAATGTAGTAATTGAAAAAAATGCTAAGATTCTTTCTGGAACTTATATTGAAGGCCCTGTTTGGATTTCCTCTGGATGTAGAGTAGGTCCAAATTGCTATATCCGCCCATATACTTACCTATGTAAAAATGTAAGAGTAGGAAACGCTTGTGAAATTAAGAATAGTATAATCATGGAAGATACTAATATTAGTCATCTCTCTTATATTGGAGATAGTGTAATAGGAGCAAAATGTAATATTGGAGCAGGAACAATAATTGCAAATTTAAAATTTAATGAAAGTACTGTAAAAGTAAAAATAAAAGGAGAAAAAATTGATAGTGGAAAAAGAAAACTTGGAGCATTTATTGGTGATAATGTTAAGACTGGAATAAATGTTAGTATAAATCCTGGTGTAAAAATTGGACCAAATTGTTGGATTGCCCCAAATACATTTGTTTATAAAGATGTACCAAAAAATTCTTTTTTAACTCAAAAATTTGAAATAGAATTAAAAGAAAAATGATAATGGAGAAAAACACAATAATAAAAGATCATCGAAAAGTCAAATTAAAATTTGCATTAGTATACCCCAATATATATAATATAGGAATGAGCAATCTTGCAATTCGCTTACTTTATGAAATTATCAATAGTAGAGAAGATATTGTTTGTGAACGTTTCTTTTTTTCAGGGTATAGAGAAAGACCAAGAAGTGTGGAATCTGGATTACCTTTAAATTATTTTGATGTAATAGGGGTTTCTTTTCAACATGAAATGGACTATATTCGTTTTTTAGATATGCTTTCATCATCATCAATACCTATAGAAGCTGATAAACGCAACCTCCCTATTATTATTGCAGGAGGGCCTGCGGTATCCTCAAATCCAATGCCATTGACTAAATTTATTGATTTCTTTGTTATTGGCGAAGTAGAACCAATTATTAATATGTTATTGGATTCTTTAGTAAATAGAAATTTAAATAATACATATCTTTCCATACCTGGACTATATAAGCCAGGAAAATCAACAGAAAGAATATATATTAAAAATTTAGATTTAGCTCCCCATGCAATAAGACAAGTTATTTCAAACTTAAATAATACATTTACTTCATCATTTTTACTTGAAGTAAGTAGGGGTTGTAAAATTGGTTGTAGATTTTGTCTTGAATACTTCTTATATTTTCCAAAAAGAGAAAGATCTTTTAAGAATATAGTCCGTATTATTGAAGATGGATTATTATTGACTCAAACTAATAAATTAGTTATTATTAGTTCTGCATTTTTAGATCATTCTCAAATAAAAGATATTCTTTCATTTCTTATTGAAAAGAAAATTAATTTCTCAGTACCATCTATAAGAGTATCAAAAATAGATGATGAACTTATTAAATTAATTGCCTTAGGTGGACAACATACATTAACAATAGCACCTGAATCTCACTGTGAACATTTAAGAAATATAATTAATAAGAAATTTGATAACGATTTATTCTTCGATATAATAAGAAAAGCTAAAGAAGCCGGTATAAAATCTCTTAAATTATATTTTATGTTGGGAATTCCTAGTGAAAAAATTGAAGATTTTAATGATTTAGATATCTTCCTCTCAAGAATAATTTCATTAGGTTTCTCACCATCATCAATCCACATATCAATAAATCCATTAATTCCGAAAGCTAATACACCATTTCAATGGTTACCATTAATATCAAAAGAAGACTATAGAAAGCGTCTTACTATTTTTTATAAAAAAGCAAGGACTTTAGGAATAAAGAGAATTGAATCATTAGATTATAGGTGGTGTGCTATTCAAGCATATCTCTCTACTGCTGGACAAGAAGCATCAGAATTACTAAAGTTATTATTAGAGGACATTAAAGCTGGAGGTAATGGTGATTTAGGATCTTGGAGAAGAGTATTAAGACATTATAAAAAGCGTCCAGAAAATATATATGAACCCAGATCTATTGAAGAACCATTACCATGGGAAGAAATAAAAGGAGCATTTCCTATATCTATATTGAAAAAAGATTTTACAAAAGTAATGGGAGATATTGAATGAGAATTTCAAAAGAGGAATTCAAGAAATTATTTCCTAATATTGCAAAAGAATTAGAGGGAAATAATGGTATACATTTAAAGGTAGATAAGAGCAGAGGTTATAATCCAACAGTTATAGATTTTATAAAAAGATGTGAAAAAAATGAAGAAGCTATTGAAATTATAGATTTTCTTGAAAAACGTGGAGAGATAACTAAAGAGTATGCAGAAAGTTTAAGAAAAAGAATAAAGGAAAAAGGTGTAAGATCTTTTGCTGACCTCCTCTCGCCCTAAAGGGCGAAGGTTCCTTTTGGGCGGTTCGGTTTCCCTCATCTATTCGGGCTTACATCTGTCATCTGAGGGGCATTCAGGGGGATCAGAGCTCCCCACATCTCAACTTGTTTATGTGGTTGCTTTATCCCGCATCCCGCGAAGGCTTAGGGGCAACCACATCTCTAGACTCATGACAATTA
>QNVI01000029.1 GCA_004348015.1 Thermoproteota archaeon
AAGTAATTTAATAAATATTTCTCTTTAGTTCTTGGAAAATTTATAGAATGTTAATTCATGAAGAAATCTTTTGAAGAAATTATAAATGATGCTTTTAAAGAAGCTCCTTTGTTTTTAAATCTTAATAAAAAATTCATGATATTAATAAAATATTAATAAAAAATTTAGTGAATGAGTACCAATCCATATAATGCTGCACAAGGTACTAATCTCATATCTTTTGATGAGCTTATGGTATAAATTGGCCAACCAGCTTTTTTTACTGTAGCAAATACATCTATACCAGCAGCTTCCATTGCAGGTCTTGCCCTTAAAGGATATCTACATTTACCTATCTTAAGAGCATCACATTCTAAATTCTTTGATAGACAAAGAGAACATTCTCCAGCGGCAAAACCTAAAGCAAAGTAGTATCCCATATTATAAGCTTCACTTTCTACAAGATTTACAACCTCTCTAAGTTTAAGTTCATGAGGTACATGTCTTTTAGTCCATTCTGGCCCAGCAAGATCCTCAACAGGTGTTTTTAGCCTAATGAGAATTGCAAACTTATACTTTCTTATAATTCTTCTTGTTACACTTGGTACAAGCTTAAGATGTGGTGGACACATTATACTACTTCCATACCAACGACATGGAGGATACATACATTTTAATCTAGCTCTTTCATCTACTACAATATCTTTTGTATCTATTATTTTAGCCTCACATCCTTGCTCTTCAACAAGCTTCACAAGTTTTTTAAGATCTGTAATTAATTTTTCAAGTTCATCAGTTTTTTGATTACTTTCAGTTAAAATATTATCCATTTTTATATCCCCCAATATTTGATTTTTCTCATATTTAAAAATAGATTTTCATTATAATAATCATAACTTACTTATGTATAAATATTTATAGTCATTTTTATCTCAATATAAATGATGAGTCATGGTTAAAAAAATTCCATTAACAAGAATGATTGCAATGACTATTGGATTAACAGGATTAGGTGTTGTATTATCTCCATTCTTCATTCCAGTAGGTCCAATTAAAGCATATCCTTTTCAACATATGATAAATATTATTGCTGGAATATTACTTGGTCCATTTTGGGCAGCAAGTATTGCAACTCTTGTTGGTATAATTCGAAATATGCTAGGACTTGGAACACTTTTTGCTTTTCCAGGAGGAATTCCTGGTGGTTTAATAGTTGGAATTCTTTATCATTATTTGAAAATAAAGAGAGATATTGTAGCTTTTAGTGAAAATATTGGTACAACTGTAATAGGTGCAACTCTTGCTTATTATTTATTAGTTCCAGCTATAGGAGTGAGTGTACCTCCTGTAATGGGAATTTCTGGAGTTTGGGCGCTTTGGATTATGTTTGAAGTAAGCTGTGGACCTGGTGCTATTATAGGATATATAGTCATAAAAACATTAAGAAAGATAGGCATTACTGAATATTTTGCTTCTAGTTGAATAAAAGTGATGATAATTTGATACTTAACATGAAGACACAAATTTTTTTATTAATTATTTCTTTCATTAGTTCTATATTAGGACAAAAAAAGAAAATAGAAAAATTCATGGGATTTGAAAATTTTATAATCATCTTTCATTATGTAAAACATTTACAATTGAAGACTCTGTCTTTTAAGGCAGAAAGAAAATCGGATAAAATACTAAGGAAATTCATCGTGATAAAAAAGAATAATACTAAAAGTGATTAAAATGAGTAATTTAATGCAGATATTAAAATGGCATAAGAAAGATACATATATTCATAGACTAGATCCTAGAACAAAAATTATTTGGTGTTTATTAACTATCGCCTTCTCGATTATATCATTGACAATAGAAACGCAATTAATAATTCTTACTATGATAATAATTTTCATGGTAATAGCTAAAAGTCTTACAAGATTTATAAGAGCTTTATGGTCCATTTTTCCTTTGATTCTATTAATAGCAGCTCTTAATTATATATATTTAGGACTTTATTATACTATTGTTACATCATTGCGTCTTATGAATATATTAACTGCTTTTTCAGCATTTTCATTATCTACAAATCCTGATGATTTGAGTGCAGCATTAATTAAATTTAGACTTCCATATAGTTTTGCATTAATGTTAGTTGCATCAATTCATTATTCCGTTATTCTAAATAAGGATTTTTCAAATATTATTGATGCATATAAAGCTAGAGGTTTTGAATTTGAAGGCTCACTTATTAAAAAAATTAAAAATTATGCCATAATTCTAGTACCTCTTATAGTATGCACTATAAATAGGTCTCTTAAACTTGCAGAAGCTATGGAGGCTAGAGGATTTAATCCAAAGTCAAAAAGAACTTATTATAATGAACTATCCTTTAATAAAAATGATTTTCTTTTCTTATTAGTTTCTTTTTTATTTTTCTTATCAATATTATTTATTCCCAATATGTTTAGATTTTAGTAGTTTTATGCTTTCCATGACCATGAGATTTTTCTATTCTATTTAAAATATTGACGACTTCATAATGTTTTACAACTGAAAGCCTTGCCATTTATGGCAGGGATAAAGAGAAAATCTTATAGGCTTTCCTTGTTTCAATTGTTTTTAAAGATGGTAATTGGAAACTGTGGTTGCCCCTAAGCATATGAATGCGGGATTAGCAACCACATGAGCAAAATAGATGTGGGAAGCCTGATCCCCTGAATGCCTCTCAGATGACAGATGTAAATCCGAATAGATGAGNGGAACCTTCGCCCTTTAGGGCGAGAGGAAGTCAGATAAACATGAAAATTACAGTCTATAAACTTGAAAGACTCTATTTAAAGTAGATTTTTTTTAATTTCTTTATGAAAATTATATTTCTACATTTGTCAATTGTGATAGTAGAAGATGGCTGGCTTATTAGGTTACAGAAGCTTATCACATGAGAGCTAAATAGATATACTAATAAATGTGAGAGCTATAGATTTAAAGTAATGAAGACGATTTTATTTATCTGTGTTGAGAATAGCTTCAGAAGTCGGATTGCTGAAGCTTACTTTAATAAGTATGCACCTGAGGGTTGGATTGCCATAAGTGCAGGTATAAATCCAGCTGAAAGTGTACATCCCAATGCTATAAAACTTATGCTTGAAGAAAATATAGATATAAGTCATAAAAAACCAAAAATAATTAGTAAGGAACTTCAGGAAAAAGCTGAAATTGCTATTATTGTATGTAGTGGTGATTTATGTCCAGTACTTCATATGAGGCATATTGAGAAGTGGAATATACCAGATCCAGCTCAAATGTCATTAGAAGAAGCTAGAACTATTAGGGACAATATAAAAGCTAAGGTTTTAGATTTAATTGAAAGATTAAAACAAGAAAAGATATAAATTATTTTTAACTCTTTAATTTTCCTAATTATTGTTTATGAATATGATATCTTATTATGCAAAACCTTTAATAGATTGTTTATTTTGATATTTTCTTCTGTATATACAGACATATTTCACAGAATTTTGGTGCAATTTTATTAGCATCTATCCTTCCTAGAGCTATTTTCTCTTGTAATCTCACTTACAGCAAAAGTTCCCTCATATATTTGGATTTACATCTATTATGTAAAATCTTATTTTAAGAAGTATTCTGAATTCTTAACAATGAAAACTTGTATGATGAGAAATTTTATTTATATTTAATTGGCGGGCCCGCTGGGATTTGAACCCAGGATCTCAGGCTCCGCAGGCTTACGCGATTAATCTCTGCGTCCTAATCCATGCTAGACGACGGGCCCAATAAAATTAATTTCTAGTTAGGTATATAATATATTTGGTGATTAAGTGGAAAAAGAAAGAAAATGTTCAATAAAAAATTGTGAAAATAATGCTATAAGATCAATTTCTCCATTATATTCTAAAATCTTAATAAAAGCTGGATTTTCATTAAATGAAAGTGATAGATTATATCTATGTAAAGAACATTATAAAGAATTGAAAAAATTGAAAAGAAAAGAAGATAGATTAGAAAGATGGAGACTTAAAGGTTGATAATATGACAATCACATTAGATAGATTCATCAAAAAAGAAATTAAAAAGAAGAAGAAAAAATTGAAAAAATAAAAGAAGAGAAAGAAGAAGAAAAAGAGGAAGTTGTAGAAGAAGAAGAGGAAGAAGAAACTTATGAAGAAGAGATCTCTGAAGAAATTATAGAGAAAAGTGTATTTGAAGCAGAAACACCAAAGAATACAGGAATATTATATCTTCTTTCAGTTACTTATAGTGGATCAAAAAATAAAGCAGTTTTAAAGTTATATGATCCTGAAAAAGGAAAAATTGTATTTTGGTACGATGATACAAATCATAGACCTTATCTTTTAACTGATATACCAATGAATGAATTAAATCAAAAAATAAGTTTTCATGCTGGATTTGAGAAACTTGAAGAAGTTGAAAAATATGATTTGCTACATGATAAAATCATAAAAATGATAAAAGTAATAGCAAGAGATCCTCTATCTATTGGAGGAAGAAAAAATAGCTTAAGAGAAATTATTGGTAGGACATGGGAATCTAATATAAGATATCATGAATGTTATACTTATGATAGTGGTCTTATACCAGGATATACATACATGATAAAAGATGGTAAATTAATAAGAATTGATCCAGAAATAGATTTTGAAAAAATAAAAGGAATTTTCAAAGATTTCTCAGAAGAAAAAATGAAAATTCTACAGGAATTTTATCCATTATTTATTGCTTCAGTTCCTAACTATAGAAGACTTGCTATAGATATAGAGGTTCTATCAGAAAGTATAGATAGAATCCCAGATCCAAGTACAGCTAAGAATCCTATTATATGTGTTTCTCTTGTATCCTCAGATGGATTAAATAAAGTTTTATTATTAAAAAGACAAAATGTAATAGAAGGCTTAAAACCTAAAGAACTTCCAGAGAATATTGAAATAGAATATTTCGATAATGAAATTTCCCTAATTAAAGAAGTCTTTAAATATCTTTTAGAATATCCAATTGTATTAACATTTAATGGAGATAATTTTGATCTTCATTATATATGGAGAAGAGCACAAGTATTAGGAATTAAAAAAGAGGAAATCCCAATAATAATGGGAAGAGAAATTGCATTATTACCAATAGGTATTCATATTGATTTATATAAATTCTTTCATAATCATGCTATACAAGTTTATGCTTTTGGAAATTCATATAGAGAAATAACATTAGATGCTATAGCAAATACTTTAATTGGTATTACAAAAATACCAGTGGATAAAAACATTGGTGAACTCAGTTATCTTGAACTTGCATCTTATTGTTATAGAGATGCTTTGATAACATTAAATTTAACAACATTTAATTCTAATTTGGTAATGAATTTAATAACAATGATAATGAGAATTTCGAAAATGTCTATGGAAGATGTTGTTAGACAAGGGATTTCTAAATGGATAAAAAGTATGTTATTTTATGAACATAGAAAAAATAATTACTTAATTCCAAATCAAGAAGATATAGAATCTATGAAAGGAATGGCCTCTACAACTGCAATTATAAAAGGTAAAAAGTACATGGGGGCTATTGTNATAAAACCTGAAACTAATGTTTATTTCAATGTTGTAGTTCTTGATTTTGCAAGTCTATATCCTGGTATAATAGCAAAATGGAATTTAAGTTATGAAACTGTTAGATGTCCACATGAAGAATGTAGATCAAATTTAGTTCCAGATACAAAGCATTGGGTATGTAAAAAAAGATTAGGGTTAATGTCATTAATAATTGGAATATTAAGAGATGTAAGAGTTAAATGGTTTAAACATAAAGCTAAAGATCCATCTTTAAGTAAAGAAGAAAGAAGTTGGTATAATGTAGTACAACAAGCATTAAAGGTATTTTTAAATGCATCTTATGGGGTTTTTGGATCAGATGTATTTCAATTATATTGTCTTCCATTAGCTGAAAGTACAACAGCTATAGGTAGATATATAATAAAAGAAACAATAAATAAGGCAAGAGAAATGAATTTAAATGTTATATATGCAGATACTGATAGTCTTTTTATTCATAAGCCATCAGAACAACAAATAATAGAATTACAAGAATGGGCTGAATCAAGATTTGGAATTGATCTTGAAGTAGATAAAAAATATGTATTCTTAACATTTTCAGGAAGAAAGAAGAATTATCTTGGATTATTAGATAATGGCATTGTTGATATAAAAGGACTTGTAGGTAAAAAACGTAATACACCTGTATTTTTAAAACATGCATTTAATGAATTAATACAAATATTAAAAGAAGTAAAAACTCCAGAAGATTTTAATCATGCAAAGGAAAAGATAAAGGAAATTGTACAAAATTGTTATAATAATTTAAAGAATAGAAAATATACTTTAGATGAACTTGCTTTTAGAGTAATGCTTTCTCGTTCACCTGAAAAATATGTAAAAACAACACCTCAACATGTAAAAGCAGCAAGACTTCTTCAAGAAAAGGGTAAGGAAGTTAAACCTGGGGATATAATCTCATATGTAAAGGTTCAAGGTGGTGTTAAACCAGTACAACTTGCTAGATTAGATGAAATAGATACAGAAAAATATGTTGGGCATATTCAAACAACTTTTGAACAGGTATTAGATGCATTAGGAATAGAATTTGAAGAAATTGTTGGTGTTAAAAAATTAGAATTCTTTACTAGATAATTAACTTGCAATTCCTGTTCTATTGTATCTTAATAAACTGAAGAATCTTATATATTGAAGTGTTTTTCTATATTCAATTTTTAATTCATATTTCATTTTTAACATNTCTAGTCTTATGTTATTATACTTTTTGTAACTTTTCATTTAATATCCTCCTGATTTAATTTTATATTGAAAATTCTTATATTAAAAAATTATTATAATTACTGATTAATGAAAATAATGTAATTTTATATATTAAAAAGTGATTATCTAATAAAAAGGTGAAGTAATTGAGAATACTCTTTATACATGCAGACTATATTGAATATGCTCCTCTACAACCTGCTATTAAAGAGCCAGAAAAAATAGAAAATATTGGAAAATATGAAAGAATTGATGAGTGTCTTGTTGCTTTTTGTAGTGTAGAAAAAATAGATGAAAAAAATCCTGAAGAAATTGTAAAATTTGCAACAGAAGCAATAATTGAACATGTGAAAATGATAAAAGCAGATAAAGTNGTAATATATCCATATGCACATCTTTCATCTGATTTAGCATCNCCAAAGAATGCAATGGAAATATTAAATAAACTTAAAGAAGAATTAGAAAAAATAATAGAAGTAAAATTAGTTCCTTTTGGATGGTATAAAGCATTTACATTAAAATGTAAAGGACATCCCTTAAGTGAATTATCAAGAACAATAGTACCTAAAGAAGAAAAGAAGAAAGAAGAAAAACATATTCCAAGTAGTTTTCTAATTTTAACACCAGATGGAAAAGAAATACCTATTGATCTATCAAATCCTAATAGTTTTCTTAATCTTGATATTGATCCAACATTAATTAAATTAATAAAAAATGAGGCAGGAATAAAAGAAAAACATCAAACACCTGCACATATTAAAATAATGAAGAAATTAGAACTTCTAGACTATGAAAATGCATCAGATATAGGTCATTTCAGATTTTATCCCAAGGGAGTAATAATTAAAACTTCATTAGAGGAATATGCAAATAATTTTGCAATAAAAGAATTGAAGGCCATGAGAATTGAAACACCAATGATATATAAACTTGATGAACCAGATATTGCAGAACAAGCTTCAAGATTTAGAGAAAGAGATTATAGACTTAAAGTTGATAATAAAGAATTTATTTTAAGATTTGCTGGAGATTTTGGATTATTTAGAATGATGAAAGATGTTATTATGAGCTATAAGCAATTGCCTATAAGAATATATGAGCTCTCTCCATCATTTAGACTTGAGCAAAGTGGAGAATGTGTAGGTCTAAAAAGGTTGAGAGCATTTACAATGCCAGATATTCATTGTTTTTGTAAAGATCTAGAAGAAGGATTATCAGAATATAAATTATTATTTGAAAAATATACTGAATTTACCAATTCCATGGAAATTGAGTACACTATAGCCTTTAGAGTTGTAAAGGAATTTTATTCAAAGAATAAAGAATGGATTGTTTCTTTATTGAAAATTGCAAATAAGCCTGCTTTAATAGAAATACTTCCTGAGATGAAACATTATTGGATATTAAAACATGAATATCAGGCAATNGACTCAACTGNAGGAAATATACAATTAGCAACCCTTCAACTTGATATTGAAGATGCTGCAAGATATGGAATATATTATGTTGATGAAAATGGAGATAAAAAAGGATGTATAATTTTACATAGCTCTATGGGTTCTATTGAACGTTGGATTGGAGTTATATTAGAACAAGCAGCAAAAGATATGGAGAATAATAAAATTCCAAAATTACCATTATGGTTAAGTCCAATACAAGTAAGAATTATTCCAGTAAATATGAATTATTTAGATAAAGCAATTGAAATTGCTCTAAAAATCAATGAAAATGATATTCGTGCTGATGTAGATGATAGAAATGAAAGTGTAGCTAAAAAAATAAGAGATGCAGAGATGGAATGGATTCCATATATAGTAGTAATAGGAGAGAAGGAAGCATCATCAGGAGAGCTCTCTGTAAGAATAAGAGGAGAAGGAATTTCAAATAAAAAATTAGATGAATTAATAGAAGAGATAAATAAGAGAATTTCATCAAAGCCTAGAGTTCCTTTATGTCTACCAATAAGATTATCAGCTAGACCATCTTTTAGATAAATTAAAAGAGTTTAAATATAGAAAAATACGAAAAACACATATAGCTATGAGGTGTAAAAATGAAAGTTGAAGGAATAATTGCTATAGTAGCAGATTGGGAAGAAAGAAGCAAATATGTACTTCAAGTATGTGAAGAAGTTTCAAAAATAAAAAATATACCAATTGAAATAAAAAAAGAGGATTATGACTTTCTTACAACATATGGAGAAAAAGATGAATTTGGTGGTGTAGAAATACCTCAAGTCTTTTTAAAACTAAAAGGAGGAATAATAAAACATATTATGACAAGAATACCTGATAATGAAAAAGGACTTCCAGATATAGAAAAGGCAGTAAAGAACATAATAGAAAAAATAGAAGAGGAGGAAAGAGAGTGAGTGAAACTTTAGTTATAAGAGCAAGAGAAGGCAAAATAGTAGAAAAAACAAAAGTACCTGGTGATTTAAAGGAAGTCATTAAGAAAAAAGTTATGGAATGTATTTCACTTTGGGATGTAGAAAAAGCAGATTTTACTGTAATAAGAGATCCACAATATCCCATATCTGTAGAATTACCATTAACAAAAGAACAATATGAGCTTTACTCTAAATATAACATGTCAAGAACTTCTGAAGGAACAGTTATCTTTTATGTTCCTGTATACATAATATCATTTGATAATGAATATACTGATGAAAATTATATTGATAAAGAAGTAATAGTAATTGCCCCTGCACTTGATGAAAAAGCAGAAGAGGCAATTATTGAATTAGCAATTCAAACTACTACTCCAGAAACCACTAAAGAAGAAGAGGAAGATATTTAAAATAGAAAAATCAGAAATAATTTAGCGATGATCGAGGATACAAAGCGCTGATCTCATGAAGAAGCCGCTACAAAGGTGAGCTAAAGCTCAATTAGTCCTTTTCTTCATTTTTAATCCGAACCCGAATTCTATTTCATCGCCAAAATTATATAATAAAATATTTAAAAATAAAAATTACGCTATTTAGTATAATGAAAGGAGTTTATGCAATTATACTAGATATTCAAGATTTGTACTATTTAAAAATAAATAAAAAAGAATTTCAAATTAAGAAAGGAATTTATATTTATGTTGGTTCTGCATTAGGTCTTGGAGGTATTTCAAAAAGAATAGAAAGATATTTTCAAATATTTAATGGTATTAAAAGAAATAAACATTGGCATATAGATTATTTAATTCCAAAAGCAAGAAATATTATAGCAATATATGCTGAAACTAATGAAAATTATGAGTGTAGACTTTTTCAAGCTCTTAAAAATATGGAAATTGAGAATGTTGAAATTGTAAAAGGTTTTGGGAATACAGATTGTAGAGCAAAATGTGGTTCTCATTTGTTATATGTAGGAAGAATTGAAATTGAGAATGTTATAGAAAAAGTAATGGAAATATTTAGAAGAATTGATCTTAAACCTTTAATAATGAATTAATTATTTGAAATAATAAATCTCCATAAATTAAGTACAATATAAATCCAATAAATATAAATAAGATAAAAGGTAAGTTAAAAGTTGCCCAAATATAATCACCATGTATAATTATTTTTTCATCTTCAACTTTATATGAAATTATTATTTTCCTTCTATTACCATGTAATCTTTCTATTGGGTTAAAATGAATAGAATTAGCAATTTTTGAATTTAATTTAAATCCAAAAATAAAAGCAAAAATTTTCTTCAATTTATTTGCTTCAATTCCCTTAAATAAATCAATTCCCCTTAGTTTCATATAAGAATTCCACATAATAGCTATTATAATGTATAATAAAAGAAAAATCATTGTGGCTATTAAACTATTTCCAAATACTATTATTGGAAAAATTATAAGTGTTCTTTCAATACCATAAGGAGGAATAGGAAAGAATAAAGCAATAGTTATTAAAGCTTTTGCATCAGCTCCACCATATAGATGAAGATAGTATAAAGTAAGTGCTAATACAATGGAAAATATAATACTAAAAATTGCTAATATGCATGGATAATTCCCTTTTATGATAATTTCTATTATGGTAAGGAATATTCCTATAGGAATTAATACAATCCAAATTTTATCACTTATTTCCCTACTTTTTATATCTTGAAGAGAAGCAATAAATAATCCTATAATAATTATTAAAGTTTTTATTAGAATAATATCTAAAGTGATCATATCTTAAATATATTATTAAGGAAAATTTAAATTGATAGGTGATATTATGTTAAACAAAATAAAAAATAAATTCACAAAAATATTAAATCCCATAGCAATTATATTTATAAAATTAAAATTATCTCCAAATCACATAACAATTATAGGTTTTATTTTTTCTATAATTTCAGCTTATATGTTTTATTTAAATAATATAATAATAGCATGTGTATTCTTAATATTAACTGGATTATTTGATATAATCGATGGAACAGTAGCAAGAATTTCAGGTAAAGTAACAAAATGGGGTGGTGTTTTAGATTCTTCTCTTGATAGATATTCAGATATGATAATATTATCAGGAATAATATTAGGAGGATTATGTGAGATCTCATGGGGATTATTTTCTATAATTGGATCGCTCATGGTAAGTTATACAAGATTAAGAGGAGAAATTGAAGGAGTAAAGCTTTCTTCTATAGGATTAATGGAAAGGGCTGAAAGATTATTATTATTGATAATATTTACCTTATTGAACTTTATATGGCTTGGAATTATTTTACTTGCTATATTGACTAATATAACAGCTATACATAGATTAATACATATAAGAAAATCACTCAAGTGAATTTATCATTTTTTTCAAAAATTTTAATCCTTCTTCTAAGGTCTTAGAGCCTTTTTCAGTTATATAATAGTATTTCCTTGATGATTTTTCAGTATTTTTAATGCTTTTTACAAGTCCTTCCTTTTCCAGTTTATATAAGACAACATATGTAGTAATTTTTGCAGGTTCAAATCCAAATTTTTCTTTTATTTTATCTTTTAATTCATAACCATAAACTGGCCCATTTTTCAATAATGTAAGAATATAAAGCCAAAGATTTTCTTTTGTTATTTTCTTCTTAAGTCTTTCAAATGCCATTTTTATCATATTTTTATGCTATTTAGATAAATATCTACTTTTTTACAACTGAAAGCCTCGCCATTTATGGCAGGGATAAGAGAAAAATAGGTTTTCTTGTATTAATTGTCATGAGTCTAGAGATGTGGTTGCCCTAAGCATATTAATGCAGGATTAGCAAACACATGAACAAGTTGGGATGTGGAAAGCTCTATCCTCCTGAATGCCTCTCAAATGTAAATACAAATAGATGAGA
>QNVI01000003.1 GCA_004348015.1 Thermoproteota archaeon
TAAACTCATATTTACATATAATTTCAGTAATCAATTTTTGGTTACTATTTATGAATGGTATTCCTGCTCCCTTTGTTGATGGAGGAAAATTATTTGAAATCTTGTTTAAAAGAGTTAATATAGAATTAGAATATATTTCGATTGTCATTATACTTATTTGGCTTTTAATATTTATTATTAGAATATTTATATAAATTAAAATATTTTGAGCTAAATTTATAAGAACTTTTAAGTTACTAAAAAGAAATTTATAAAATTTTTGGAAAACATTATAAATACCTTATAGTACTATTTATTATAGGGGTATACTATTATGCAAATGACAACTGCATATTTAGTAATAATTGGTCTTGCATTTTGGCTATTCGGTATATTCGTTATTTCAAAGAAACTTGAAAAAGCATACTTTACACCTGATCCTAAAAGAAGAACTCCTGCTGTAGCTTTTAGAGATGATTTTGACTTCTATCCTGCAAATCCATATTCATTATTTGGTGATCATTGGGCTGCGGTTGCAGGAGGAGCACCTCTATCAGGTGGTGTAGCAATAGCTCAGTGGGGATGGGCCTCAGGTATATTATATGTACTTCCAGTTAACATACTATTAGGATCGGTTCATGATTATGCTACTGGATTTGTTGCTATGCGTCAGCGTGGTCAAACACTAAGTGAAGTATCATATAGATGGATTACTCCTTTATCAGGTATACTCTTTGTATTTTTAGGCTATATTGCAATTGTAAGCTTTTGTGCAGCATTTGTTAAATTAGTAATAGTTGGAACAACAGGATTTCCAGCTCTTTTCATTCCTGTAATTTTACTAGGAGTAATAGGTCCTCCTAGTGGTTATTTACTTTATAAAAAAGGATGGCCTGTATGGCTTGTTGGAATAATTCAGTATGTTATATTCTTAATAGCTTTATATGTGGGCTTAATGTATCCAGTAAGACTTCCTGTAGAATTCTGGTATTTATTTCTTGCAATTATAGGAATATTAGCTGCATGTCTTCCTAATTGGCTATATTCAGAACCAGCAAACTTCATGATGTTTTTATACATGGTTACAGGTGTTGTATTGCTATTCTTAGGAGCTCTTGTTTCAAATATGCCAGTACAATTTCCAGCTCTTATTTTCTATGATCCAAAATTAACACCTAGTGGATGGTTCTATCCTGGTATTACTATGATGGTATCATGTGGTGCACTTACAGGAATGCATGTATATTGGATAGGTGCATATACATGTAAGCGTTTTCCTGAAGAAAAATGGGTAAGAATAATTGGATATGGTGGAGAAGTTTTAGAAAGTGTAGGCTTATGGACTGCATTCTTAGCAATGCTAGTTCTTCCTGTAACAGAATTTCTTCCAGCATTAAAAGCAGGTTGGACTGTAGCATATGGTAAAGGTTTTGCAAAAATTGTAGGTACAATATTACCATTACCTGTAGATATACTTATAATGCTTGGTATGTGGGTTGCTTTAGTATTCATAATAAGTACTTACTATTCAGGATTTAGAAATATGCGTGTACTGGGCTTAGAATTTGTACAATTAGTTACAAAAAGAAAAATAACAAAGCATGTTGAAGCATCTAGATGGATTGCTGCTATTGTAACAGCACTTATTGTAATTGGTCTTGCAGTTAGTGCTGGTTATTTATACGTATGGGCATTATTCCCAATATTATCAACATCATTAGCAGTATTCTCATTCATAATAGTTGGTGAATGGTGTAGATTACATGGAAAGAATCCAATATACTGGAGAATTGCTATGTTAGTAACATTATGTGGAATATCTCTTCCAGCAGCAATCTATGGTGCATGGTGGAACTTCATGGCAGGTGGATATATTCCTGGTGTAGTATCATTAATGGCAGCAATTATTACATTAATATACGTAGCTGAATGGGCTAGAAAAAGATGGAGACGTGGATATACTCCAGAGGAAAGAGAACAATTCCTTAAATTCGAAGAATTCTAAATTTTTAAATATTTTTTTATTTTTTTATTTTTATATGAGTCCAAAAGAAAGAACTTTTAAAATATTAGAAGGAGAAAAAGTAGATAGGCCATCTGTTTTATCAGTTACTCAAACTGGTACAGTTGAATTAATGGAAGCATCAAATGCTTATTGGCCTGATGCAAATTTTAATGCTGAACTTATGGCAAAATTAGCAATTGCAGGTCATACAATAGCTAATTTAGAAGGTATAAGAATTCCTTTTTGTCTTACTGTATTGGCAGAATCTATGGGTTGTATTATAGATAAAGGAAGAATTGATCGTCAACCATCTATAGCAAAAACATTATATGATCAAGGAAAAACACCAAACGTAGAAAATTTACTAGATAGCTATAGAATTCATGTAGTTCTTGACGCAATACATAAAATTAAAGAAATGAATTTTAATGTTCCATTAATAGTTGGATTTGAAGGTCCTACTACATTAGCAGGTCATTTACTTGATGTTGAACGACTTTGTTTAATGATGATAAGAAAACCTGAAGAAGTAAAAAGCTATATAGAAAAAGCAGAAGAAGCATGTGTTATTTATGCAAAAGAACTTATAAAAGAAGGTGCAGATATAATAGTTGTTGCTGATCCTACTGCTTCTCCATCTGTTCTAAGTCCAAAGATGTTTGAAAAATTTTCAAAAGAACCATTAAAATCTATAGCAAAATTAACAAAAAGATCTGTTCTTCATATATGTGGAAATGCTACACCAATACTTAATCATATGGCAGAATGTGGATTTTCTGGATTAAGTATAGAAGAAAAAGTAGATTTAAAAACTGCTAAATCTATTTTAAAGGATAAAAAAGTTGCTATTATTGGTAATGTTCCATCTGCTGGAGTTCTACTAAATGGTACTGAAGAAGAAGTTTATAATGTAGCTAAACAAGCTATTGCCTCTGGTGTAGATATTTTAGCTCCAAGTTGTGGTATAGCTCCACATACACCTATAAGAAATATTAAAGCAATGGTTAGAGCAGCTATTTCTTAATTCTTAATATTTCAGGAATATCTAATTCAGTAATAGTTGCAGCTATTGGTATAGGATATCTAATTCCAAGATTATGTGTTTTTTCTAATCCTTCTGCTATCTTTTCTATATATTTAAAAGGAATTACCATTGCTATTTCATCATCTTGTGAATGACCAAATCTTCTTTCTCCATAGCATGGTATTACAATTTTAGGTTTTTGAGTATTATAAGCATCAGCAATACCATCTCCACAAATACCACAATCTCCTACTGTACCAAATATTAATCTTTCTCCATTCATTGCATAGACCACTCCTTGTATTAATCTCATTATTTGAGCACTATTTCCATATACTATAGACATATCAGGTTCAAAATCTAAAGCTTCTAAAGGACCAACAATAAATCCTTTTTTCTTATCTTTAATTTTTGGGATATTTTCCACAAATCTTTTAGCAGATTCATTATCATTAACATATCCTAATTTTATTATTATATCACCATTAATAAAAGATTCATCAGACTCTTTTAAGCCAAGTGCTATTGCTCCTAAAATACACTCTATATTATCTAATGTGACATTCCAAGACCACCCATAAAGTCTTGCAGTATTTATAATTTGACAAATAGTAAGTTTCTTTCTTGGTTTTCTTTGTATTTTTGTATTAATTTCAGATTCATATAGCTTAATTCCTAGGATTTTTGATTTTGGTTTTATATACTCATATATTTTATTTAAAAATTCTATACTCATGTTCCCTCCCACCAAGTTTTAATATAATTTATTTGTTCTTCAGTCATAGTATCAATTTCAATTCCCATTTTCTTAAGTTTCAATCTTGCAATTTCTTCATCAATTTCTCTTGGGACATCATATACCTTTGGTTCTAATTTATGATAATTTTTAACAATATATTCTATACATAATGCTTGATTTGAAAAGCTCATATCCATTACTTCACTTGGATGTCCTTCTGCTGCAACAAGATTTACAAGTCTTCCCTCAGCTAGTAGATATATTTTCCTTCCATCATTTAGTATATATTCATCAGTAAAATCATTAATTTTTCTTTTCTCTTTTTTCATTTCTTCTAAAGCATTAATATCTATTTCAACATTAAAATGTCCTGCATTTGCTAATATAGCACCATCTTTCATTAATTCAATATGTTCTCTTCTTATTACATTTTTATTTCCTGTTGCTGTTACAAAAATATCTCCATGCTTAGCTGCTTCTCTCATTGGCATAACATCAAATCCATCCATAACTGCTTTTAAAGCCTTTATAGGGTCTACTTCAGTAACTATAACTCTTGCTCCCATTCCTTTTGCTCTTATTGCAATTCCTTTACCACAATGTCCATATCCTGCAACTACAAATTTCTTTCCAGCAATTAAAATATTAGTTGCTCTTAATATTCCATCAATTGTGCTTTGTCCTGTACCATATATATTATCAAAATCCCATTTTGTTTCAGCATTATTTACTGCAATAATAGGGTATTTTAATAATTTTTTATCTGCCATAGCCTTAAGTCTTAATACTCCTGTAGTAGTTTCCTCAGTACCTCCAATAACAGTATTAATATTTCCTTTTCCTTTATGAAGTGTTGTTACTAAATCTGCTCCATCATCTATTGTTATAATTGGCTCATTTTCTAAAACCATTTCTATGAATTTATAGTATTCTTCTCTTGTTTCTCCTTTTATCGCATATACTCTTATTCCTTCAGATGCAAGTGCTGCAGCTACATCATCTTGTGTTGATAAAGGATTTGAAGCAGTTAGAGCAATATCTGCTCCACCTGCTTTTAATGTTCTTATTAGTACAGCAGTTTCCTTTGTAACATGTAAACAAGCTCCTATTTTAATGTCCTTAAGAGGCTTTTCTTCTTGGAATCTTTTTCTTATTTCCATTAATACTGGCATATGATTTTCTGCCCATTCAATAGATTTTTTACCTTTTTCAGCCAATTTTATATCCTTAACTATATATTCCATATTATACACCTTTATCTTTATTTTTTATATCCTATTCTCCTTAGTATTTCACTATTTAATTTTACTTTATTAAGTTCTAAAATTGGTATTCTAATCATACTTTCTTCAATACTTATCTCCTTTATTGGAAGGGACTTATTAATCCAAAATTCTTTTATTTTTTCTTCAAGTTCTGTATCATTGATTATTGGATTAAAGTATTTTTCTATTAATTTTATTAATTCTTTATCTTTTATCCATTCCTCAGGTTTTACTAAATGCGTATTATCAAAAGCAAGAAAAACTTCTGGTGCTACTGGTTTTATTCCAACTAACTTTTCTAATGACTTTTCCTTTAAAACAATTGTTATAAATATGTAATGTAAAAATTCATGAGCTAAACATGCTTTAATTAAATCATTATTTGCAAATAAGGCAAATGGGAGAGTAAGCTCAATACATAATTTAAATTCATTTTCAAAATTTTGAATTTTTGTTGATGCATAAATTACTGTACTTGTAAAACCTAATGGATATTTTATAATAATTAAATTAGGATCAAAAACAATAGGAGGATAAGATAATTCAAAAGCTTTTTCAACTTCATATACTAGCTTATCAATAGAAGGAAGTTTTTCAAAAAATTCCTTTAAAATATCATCACTTATATATCCTTCTTCATGAAATTTTATTATTTTCTGAAAATAATAACTTCTCAACATTATTTCTCACAAAAAAGATATCTTACTTTCCATTAACCCAATTATCAATTTTATTCCACTTTCTAAATCTCTTTTTGATAATACTTCACTAAAAGTATGTAGATATCTAGTTGGAATTGAAATACAACCTGATGGTATTCCTCCTCTTGATAATTGTATAGCTGCAGCATCTGTAGTTCCTCCTTCTAAAACTCCTAATTGATATTTTATACCTAATTTATTTGCTAATTCTATTAACCAATTAACAATTAATGAATTTGCTAATAATCCTCCTCCTAAAGACTCTCTTCTTCCATCAGCTACTACTATAACCGGTCCATTACCAATTTTTACTGGGGCCTCGCTTTCAGATACTTCAGGATGATCTCCAGCAATTGTAGTATCAATAGCAATACCTATATCTGGCTTAACATTATAAGAACTTATAGTAGCTCCTCTAAGTCCTACTTCTTCTTGAACTGTAAAAACTGCAATAATTTTATTTACTGGATTTGCTTTTTTTAAAGCCTCAATTAATATATAACATCCAGCTCTATCATCCATTGCTCTTCCTACTATCAAATCATTTTCTAATTCTACAAGATCTCTTTCAATAGTTATAGGTGTTCCAATTCCAATACCATATTTTTCAAGTTGTTCTTTTGATAATCCAGTATCAATGAACATTTTATCATAAGTGACTAATTGTTTTCTTTCCTCTTCTTTCATTATATGTATTGCTTTACAACCAATAACTCCATATATTTTTTTATATTTTCCATGAATAATAACTCTTTGACTAAGTAAAACATGATCTGGGACTCCTCCAATTTTTGCAAATCTTATAAATCCTCTATCATCTATATGTTTTACAATTAATCCGATTTCATCCATATGTGCTGTAATCATTATTGTTTTTTCTCCATTTCCTTTATACGCATATATATTACCAAATCTATCTTCTTCAATTTTATTAACAAATCCTTGTAATTCTTTTTTTATTATTTCACTTATACCATATTCAAATCCAGAAACTCCTGGCGCCTCACTTATCTTTTTTAATAATTCCATAATTATCACTCCTCAATTTTTATTTCGATTTCTTCATTACCAATCTTAACTTTAAACCACTTAATTTCTTTTCTTTTTTCTTTTGTATTGATCATACTAATAACTTTTGTTTCACCTTTTAAGAATGAAATTGCTGCTTGTGGGAATAATAAGTATGTAAGAGCATCTTCTTCTTTTTTAAATAAAGACTTAATATCTTCAGGGATGTCTTTAAATGTGAATTCCTTTGGAGGATTTGATGGTTTTATTTTTTGTAAAAGTTCCTTATTTATTTCACCAGGAGGCTTTCCATAAAATCCATTAATATAATCTTCAACTTCTTTTATAATTGTTCCATATCTTTTTCCAGTAATAACATTAATAACTGCTTGTGTTCCAACTATTTGACTCATTGGAGTAACTAATGGCGGATAACCTAAGTCCTTTCTTACTATTGGTACTTCATCTAATACTTCTTTCAATTTTGATAATGCATTAAATTCCTTAAGCTGAGCTACAAGATTAGATAACATACCTCCAGGTATTTGATGTTGTAATGCTCTAGGATCTATTCTATCTGTAATTTCTGAAGCATATCCCTTGTATTTTTCTCTTATTTTTTCAAAATATTCAGAACATTCATATATAATTTCAATATTTATGTGAGATAATAATCCTGTATTTCTTAAAGCATCATAAATTACTTCAATTGAAGGATGAGAAGTCCCAAAGGCAAATGGTGCTAATGCAGTATCAATAAATTCTGCTCCTGCTTCTATCCCTTTCATAAGTGAAAGAGATGCTAATCCACATGAATAATGAGAATGTAGACCTACTGGTAATCCAGTTTCCTTTCTTATTCCTCTTACAAGATCAAACGCAGTTCTTGGTGATAATAATCCTGCCATATCTTTTATTCTTATTGCATCTACTTCCATTTCTGCAATTTTTTTTGCTACTTCAATAAAATAATCTACTGTATGTATTGGACTACGTGTATATACTATATCTCCATGTACCTCTGCTCCTATTTCTTTTGCAATTTTTATTGGTTTTTTTAAATTATTTACATCATTTAAGGCATCAAATATTCTAAAAACATCTACACCATTTTCATATGCTTTCTTAATAAAAACCTCAATAACTTCATCATGATAATGTTTATAACCTACTAAATTCTTCCCTCTTAATAACATTACTACTTTTGTCTTTTTTAATTCTCTTTTTATTTTTCTTAATCTTTCCCAAGGATCTTCATTTAAATATCTTATACAAACATCAAAAGTAGCACCACCCCAAGCTTCAATACCATAAAATCCAGCCTCATCCATTTTTCCTAATATAGGTAAAATATCCTCAGTTTTCAATCTAGTAGCAATTAGTGATTGTTGTCCATCTCTTACTGTTACATCTATTACTTTTAGCAATATTTTTTCACCAACTTAAGTAAATCTAATTAATACATTTTTAAACATATTGCTTTACTTTTGTTTATTCCTTTTTTAAATTCTAAACCAAAATATATATTTTTAGGTTTTATTTGTTTATCTTCTCAGGTGAGTTTTTTGGCAAGAGGAAATAAAGAAGTACTCGCAAAACTTGAACAAATTGTTGGTCCTGACTATGTAAGTAATGAAGAGGCAGTACTCCTACCATATTCTTGGGATTTAACATGGGCAGAACCAAGAATGCCTGATTATGTCGTTATGCCAAAAACAGTTACTGAAATACAGCGTATACTAAGATTAGCAAATCATCTCAGAATACCTGTAATTCCATATGTAAATGCAACTAACATTGGTGGATTATGCATTCCAGAAGAAGGCGGTATTGTAATGGATTTAAAAAGAATGGATAGAATAATAAAAATTGATCCTGAGACATGCTATGCAATAATAGAACCAGGAGTAAGTCATGCACAACTTTCAGCTACACTTAAAGCAACAAATCCACAATGGGAAGGCTACGAGTTTTCAAAAGGATTTGAATTTGGATGGGGAGTACATCCAGCATCAGCATCTGTTTTAGCTATGGCAATTAATCATGGAATTGGTCATCTTAATGGTAGAATAGGAATTAATAGTCAATTAATTTCAAGTATGGAAGTAGTACTTCCTACAGGTGAGGTTGTAAAATTAGGATCTTGTGCATTTTCTGATTCATGGCATTCATTCCTTCCATTACCAAGAATGGATGGTCTCTTTGTAGGATGGATGGGAACTACTGGTATTGTAACAAAATTAGGAATATGGATCTTTCCAATAAGACCATACAAAGATGTACTAACAATAGCAGCAGAAACTGCACATGATATGACAAGATATATGGTTCATTGGCGTCATTATTCATTATGTGATGAAGTTACTGCAGTAAGTTGGTGGTTAGCCCAAATACCTATTCCATATCCATATCAAGAAAAACCAAAAGATGCTCCTGAATGGTTCAGCTATACTGTAATAAGTGGTTGGAGTGAAGAAGAATTAGAATATAAAAGAAAAATGTGGAAGAAAGTTGTTGAAGAAGAAAGAGCAAGAGGTACAAAATTAATTGATTTTGAATATCCACCTGAAGCAAAAAGAGGAAGAACAGAATTACCAAGTAGAATTGTAGGATCTACAAAGAATTATTCAAAATCATGTGGTGGAGGATTAGCTTGGCCAGGAACATTTGCACCATGTAAGAGCTGGCCTATATTATATGAAAAATGGAAGGAGATTTATATACGTCATAATCTATCACCCGCAGTAAGATTTACTGACTTCCAAGGTGCACATTATGGAATGTTAAGATTAATGACACCATTTGATAAAAGAGATCCTGATTCTGTAAGAAGAGCTAAAGAAGCTATGGTAGAATGTGTGAGAGTTGGAATACCATTAGGAATGCTTCCTTATAAGCCACCAGTAGAATACGTAAATGAATTAAATGCTGCAGCTGATGCAGGCTATGTTTACTTAATGGCAAAAATAAAAGATATGTTAGATCCAAATAATATAATGAATCCAGGTAAACTAGGTATAAGATGAGGTGATAAAGATGGCACTTGTATTAAAGAGAACTGATATGAAAGAATTAGCACAAATTTATGATAGAATTTCCATGTGTACACAATGTGGAAACTGTAAATATGGATATGAATATGGTCCAACTGAAAACTTTGCAGCAATGCTATGTCCTCAAGGAGATAAATATCAATTTGAAGCATATAGAGGATCAAAAGGAAAAGCAGCTCTTGCTAAAGGTCTTCTAAGTGGAATGATCCAATGGAGTGATAAAGCAGCACATGTAATATATACATGTATTGGATGTGGTGCTTGTGTAGAAATGTGTGAAACTGATATCAAAGATTATCTTCTAAGAATGTTTGAAGCTCTTAAAAGTGAAACTTGGAAACAAAATGTTGCCATACCTGAAGGTGTAAGAAAATGGAGTAGTACTATTAGAGAAAATCGTAATCCTTACTTAGAGAAACATGAAAATAGACTTGATTGGTTACCAGCTAGTATAAGAGAAACTCTTCCAAAGAAAGCTGAATATATATACTTTGTTGGTTGTACTGCCTCATATAGACAAAAAAATATTGCATTAGCTACAGTTAAATTATTACAAAAATTAAAAGTTGACTTTACAGTAGTTCCTGATGAATGGTGCTGTGCATCTCCATTATTAAGAACAGGACAATATGATGTAGCAAAAGAATTCATAGAACATAATAAAGAATTACCAGAGAAATATGGTGCAAGTGCATTTATAACTACATGTGCTGGATGTTATAGAACATTATCTATAGACTATCAGAAAGATCCTCCAGAAGGATATACAGATAAATTTGGCAAGGCTAATTTCAAAGTCATTCACACAATACAATTAGTAGAAGATATGATAAAGAAAGGAGAAATAGAATTTGAAGGAAGCTTTAATAATGTAGTTACATATCATGATCCATGCCATCTTGGAAGACATGCAAAAGTCTATGATTCTCCACGTAATGTGTTACAAGCCATACCTGGATTAAAACTTGTTGAAATGTATAGGAGTAAAAAGTTCTCATTCTGTTGCGGTGCTGGTGGAGGAGTAAGAGGAGGATATCCAGATTATTCAATTGAAACAGCAATTAAGCGTGTAAGAGAAGCAGAATCTACTGGTGCATCTGTAATAACATGTGTTTGTCCATTCTGTTGGAGAAACTTAAGTGATGCTATTAGTGCATTAAAATCTTCAATGAAAATGATGGATATTACAGAAATACTTGAACCTATAGTTAAAAAGAAATAATCTTTTTTCTTTTTATTTTTTATGAATTTTAAAATTCTCAATGGTTTATTAGATCCTGATGAGAGAATAGCTTACATAAATAGAAAAATTGAATCATGTAAAAACAATTATGTAAATGTTCCTTTTAAAGATCCTGCTATTGGTATTATAAATAAATTAGGAAAAAATTTTGAATTGATAGAAAATGAAGTAGAAAATTGGCTTACTCCTACACCATCCTCTGATTTTATTTTCATGGTTACAGTTGAGAATATGGTTACTTTTATTGATTCTAATGGTTGTAAAGAATATGCAGATAAACTCATGGAAATTGTAAATAATAATGTACTTCCTGACATACCTATTTTAATTGGTATTGATCATTCACTTTCAGGTGGAGTAATAAAAGCTATTTTTAAAGAATATGGTGAGGAAAATATTAGATTAATTGTTTTTGATAGTCATTTTGATTTTATATTACCAAAAATAAGATGTGGTCTTATACATTATGATTTAGAAAACAATCCAAATACAAAATTTTCTCCTTATGATCCCTATATATACAATAGGCCAAATAGCTATAATGCAGATTCTTTTCTATACTATTTGCTAGAATATTTACCACCAGAAAACATATTTATAATTGGTGTAAATGATTATCCATCAAAGACTGCAGAAGAAATAGATGATATACGTGTAAGAAAATATGTTGAATTCTATAAGACTATAGAAGAAGCAGGAGTTCATATTATTAAAAAAGAAGATGTTGAAAAGAATTGGGATAATGTTTGTCAAATAATTTCAAATACAAATTTACCATACACCTATGTTTCAATTGATGTTGATGTATGTGCTAATACTTCTATTAAAGGAGCAAGATTTTTAGATTATATGGGAATATCACATAGAGATTTATATGGACTTATATCTTGTATAAAAAAATCAAAAATTATTGGTATTGATATTATGGAATTTGATGTTTATAATGCAGGAGCAAAAATTTTTGGTAAAATAGATAGAACTTATGATATTATGAGTGAAATATTAAATAAATTAATAGACAAATGTCTAATTTAGTTACGGTAAAAGCCGAAGGAAAAATATTATATATTTCGTCAAACATCTATTTTATTGGAGAGAAAAGTGTTAGTATTAAAAAGAAGAATAAAAGTAAATAAAAAGAAGGAAATACAAAAAAGGATTATAGAGTTATGGAATAGTCCATTAGCTACATGGGAACCACAAGAGTAAGTTGTTTCTAAATTCAAAAGTTTATGAAATAAATTTTTGTTGATCTTTTCATTTTTGATTTCATTTTTGAGAATATATTTGTAAGAATAAACCTCATTATTCATAAATCTTAGAATTAATTTTTATAAAGAATTAAAGATATATTCTAGTTTTAAATATTATAGATGGTGTTAAAATTTGTTATTTGATGCAGTAAAACAATTAGCCCCAACCATAGCTAATTTCATTTTCTATTTCATAATACTAATAGTTATAATTCTATTCTTATCTTCAGCAATTAAAATAGTAAAGGAATATGAAAGAGCAGTAATATTCAGATTAGGACGTTTACTTGGTGCTAAAGGTCCAGGATTATTCTTCATAATACCTTTTGTTGATAGTATGAGAAAAATAGATTTAAGAGTTCTAACATTTGATGTACCTAAGCAAACCATAATAACAAAAGATAATGTAACAGTTCAAGTAGATGCTGTTGTATACTATAGAGTTTATGATCCTGTTAAAGCAGTTACTCAAGTAGAAAACTTTATATTATCTACAAATCTACTTGCTCAAACAACTCTTAGAGATATTCTTGGACAGGCAACACTTGATGATTTGCTTACTAAAAGAGAAGAACTAAATCAAAAACTTCAAACAGCTTTAGATATTCCTACAGATGCATGGGGAATAAAAGTTACTGCAGTAGTTATAAAAGATGTAGTATTACCAGAATCTCTTCAAAGGGCTATGGCAAAACAAGCTGAAGCTGAAAGAGAAAGAAGATCAAGAATTATAATTGCAGAAGGAGAATATGAAGCAGCAAAGAAAATGAGCGAAGCTGCTAAATTATATGAAAAGAATCCAATTGCTCTTCGTTTAAGAGAATTTCAAATGATATCAGAAGTTGCAAGAGAGAAAAATCTTATACTAGTCACCACATCAGGAGCATCTTCAATAGCAGAATATGCTGGTTTAGCTAAAGCTTTAAGTAAAACGGAGAAATAATATGAAAAAATTTTTAATTTTCCTTTTTTTAATTATCTTCCTTAATTTTTATATCATTTCTTATTCTCTTCCTATTGCATATTATGAAAATAAAGTACTAATATTTAAAATAACTGGAACAATATCTATAGCACATTATGAAGCATTATTAGATGCAATTAATATTGCACAAAAAGAAAATTATAATGCAATAATAATTTTACTTTCTACTCCTGGCGGGAGCTTAGATGCTACATTAAAAATGATCACTCTTATTGAAAATTCACCTATTCCTATTATTGGTTATGTATATCCTCCAAGTTCAACAGCATGGTCTGCTGGTACATACTTACTTATGGCATGCCATATTGCTGCAATGGCACCAAATACAATAATAGGTTCATGTCAGCCTATTTCTTATTCGCCTTTTGGTTCAACCCCCATAAATGATACAAAAATACTAAATGCTCTTATATCATTAATGTCAACTCAAGCTAAGGCTCATGGAAGAAATGAGACCATAGCTATTAAGTTTATTACAGAAAATTTAAATTTAAATGATGAGGAAGCACTTTTATATAATGTAATAGAAATAAGAGCAAAAGATGTTAATGATTTACTTAATAAAATTGATGGAAAAGAAGTTAATACGATCTATGGTGAAATCAAAATGAATACAAAAAATTCAATGATTGTAGAATATAGTTTCAGGCTTAGAGAAAGTATATTAAATGTAATTTCTGATCCTACAATTTCTAGTATTTTGTTTTTAATTGGAATAATTGCTTTAATATATGGATTTTCTACTCCTGGACATGGAGGTGAAATTATTGGTGCTATTGCATTAATATTGGCCTTAATTGGAATGGGCTTTGATATTAATATAGCTGCACTTATCATGATGTTAGGCGGAGTATTTCTTTTTATTTATGAACTTATGACACCTGGTTTTGGAATTTTTGGATTTTCAGGAATAATATTACTAATATTAGGATCTTTATTTATAACTCCCTTTTCACCTGAAAAATGGGCTGTACCTAGTGAATGGTATATGACTTTTACATATACATTCTTATTTATAGCAGTTCTTATTTCCTCATTATTTATTTTCATATTAATGAAAATAATTCAAGTTAGAAGAAAAAAGCCTATTATTGGTAATATGATAGGAGATATCGTTACTTCAATATCAGATGCCGCACCAAATGAAATAACATTTGTAATATATAGAGGAGAATATTGGCAGGCTAAATGTAAAAATGGAATTAAAAAAGATAAAAAATATAAAATTATTGGTAAAGACGGACCTGTATTAATTCTTGAAGAAATTAATGAAGTATGATAAATACTTTAATATCTGTTATTCCTATTATTAAATATGAATCAAGAAGAAATATCAATAATAGAAATTACTGAAATTGAGGCAAAAAATCCAATAATACTATGTGGTCTACCTGATGTCGGACTTGTAGGCGTTATTGCAGTATCTCATATCATAAAATCATTAAATATGAAGGAAGTAGCATATATTGATTCAGACTTATTTCCACCAATTATGGTATTTCATAATGGTACTCCTACGTATCCTTTAAGAATTTATCAAAAAGAAGATATTTTTGCAATATTTTCAGAAGCTGCATTATCTCCTGACTCTATCTATCCATTAGCAAGAAGTATTGTTTCTTGGGCAAAAGAAAAAAATACTTCTTTACTGATATCCTTAGGTGGTATTGGAACTCCTAATAGAATTGATATTGAAGTACCAAAAGTCTATAGTGCATCAAATATGCCAAGTGTGAAAGAAATTATTAAAAAATATGAAATTCCAATAATGGAAGAAGGATTCATGGTTGGACCTTATGCTTTAATTGCAAAATACTCAATTCAAAATAATATTCCCAATTTACTATTACTAGCTGAAGCTTTCCCTAATTATCCCGATCCTGGTGCAGCAGCTTCTATTATTAATACATTAAATAAGTTCATCCCATTGAATATAGATGTAAAACCTCTAATTGAAAAATCAGAAGAAATTCGTTTAAGTGCAAGAGAACTTATGAAAAGAACAGTAGAGAGCTTAAAGAAAATGGGCAAATCACAAGAATATGAAGTTCCATTAATGTATGTATGAGGTGAATGGTATGGAATTTTGGACAGATGAATCAATATGGAATTATGAGTGTGGAAAATTAGAACCATTATATGAAATTTATGAAAGCAATGGTGAAATTATCATAAGAATGGACTTGCCTTGTGTTCAAGATAAATCAGATATAAAAGTCAATGTTACAGAGTATTCAGTTAATATAGAAGCTAAAATGGGAAGAATAATTCAATATGAAAAATGGGGTACATTTCAAAGATCAATAAGATTTTATAAATATAGTAAAACAATTAGATTACCAGTAAGAGTAGATCCTAAATCTGCTAAAGCAAGATTTAAGAATGGTATATTGGAAATCCGTCTGACTAAAAAAGAACAATTATTCACCATACCTATTGAATAGATCTTTTATTTTCATAATCAATAATCTTTTTTAATGTATTTTTTATTATTTCAATACTTTCAAGATATTCTATTATTGATACATTTTCTTTTTCAGTATGACTAAGCTTTGAATTGCCAGGACCATAAACTACACATGGAATCTTCATTTTCTCAGCAAAATCATTTACATCACTTGTTCCAGTTTTTTTGATTAATCTTCCTTCTCTTCCTGAAATTTCTTTTATACTTTCAAGAAATAATTTAACAAGTATTGAATTTTCACTTTCTAAGAAAGGAGGATTTTCACTGAGCTTTTTCACATATACATTTTCATTTTTCTTAATTATTTTCATTACTTCTTTCTTTACTTCTTTCATCATATTTGGTGGGATTCTTATATCAACAACCATATCACATTTTGAAGGAATAACATTATGAGAATTTCCACCTTTAATTTTTGTTACACATAGACTTGGTTTCCAAAAAAATTCTTCTTTTATATTTTCCCATTTCTCTTCAATTTTCAATAATTCATCGATTATATTCTTAGCTTTATATATTGCATTATCAAAAAATTGAGGAATACTAGAATGAGCTTTACTTGCTTTACATGAAATTTTTAAAAGAATTCTTCCTCTATATCCTACTGTTAAACCATATGTGCCACTGGGCTCTCCAAATATAGCATAATCATATTTTTCATTACATTTTGATAGAAAATGTCTTATTCCCTTTCCATAACCTTCTTCATCAACAACTGCTAATAAGGTTATTTCACCTTTATCACATATTTCTTTAAATTTTTTTGCTCCACATATTAAAGCTGCGAGAGATGATTTTGCATCTACTGCTCCTCTTCCAAATATTACTTTTCCTCTAATATATGGATTTATCATTCCTTTTACAGTATCCATATGTCCACATAGAAAAATTCTTGGTCTACCTTTTCCTATAACTGCTTTAACATTTCCAACTTCATCTATTTCTGTATTAAATCCTAATTTTCTTAATTCTAAAAAAAGAAAATTAGAAATTTCTTTTTCTTTTCCACTTGGACTATAAATTTTTAATAAATTCAGTAAAAGTTCTACTGGATAATTTTCATCCATTAAATTTTCACCAGCTCAATTACTTCCTTTAATACTGAAACTACCTTCTCAACTTCTTCTTTTCTAATAATCAATGGTGGAAGCAATCTTACTATATTCTTTCCAGATTCTAATACTATGACTCCTTTTTCAAGTGCTTTAATTATGATATCTCTAACTTCAATTCTCATTTCTATGGCCATCATTAATCCTAATCCTCTTATCTCACGTATAAGTTTACTTTCTATTTTTGAAAATCCATTTAGGAATAAATCTCCCATAATTTTTGCATTTTCTATAAGATTTTCTTCAAGTATTACATCTATTGCTGCTTTACATGCTGCACATGTAAGTGGATTTCCACCAAATGTACTAGAATGTTCTCCTCTCTTTAAGGAATCCATTATATCTTCTCTTGCAAAAGTTACTCCTATGGGCAGTCCTCCTCCTATTGCTTTACCTGCACATAGTATATCTGGCTTAATTCCAAAATGTTCATGTGCCCACATCCTTCCAGTTCTACCAAAACCAGTTTGAACTTCATCAAGTACTAGAATGATATCCTTTTCATCACAAATTTCTCTTACTTCTTTTAAGTAATCACGGGGTGGAATATTTATTCCACCTTCTCCTTGTATTGGCTCAATAAATATTGCAGCAGTATTTTCATCAATTAATGATTTTAATTTCTCTATATTACCAAAAGGAGCAAATTTTACTCCTTCAAGTAGTGGAAGAAATGGCTCTCTATATTTTGAATTCCATGTAAGTGAAAGAGCTCCCATTGTTTTTCCATGAAATCCATTTATCATTGATATAATTCCTCTCTTTTTTGTATACTTTCTAACTAGTTTTATGGCAGCTTCAATAGCCTCAGCACCTGAATTTGAAAGAAATACCTTATCTGTACCTTCAGGTTTTATTTTTTTAAGTCTTGAAAGACATTCTTCTCTTGCATCATTATAAAAAGATCCATGACATGTAATTAATTTTTCACATTGTTTTTTTATAGCTTCAACAATTTTTGGATGACAATGTCCTAAAAATGCTACACCATAACCACAACCACAATCAATATATTCCCTACCCTCAGAATCCCATACTTTTGTGCCTAATCCTTTTACTAGAGTTATAGGACGTTTCCAATAAGTATCTGCTAAAAATGTATCTTCAAGCTTCATCATAAATAAATCACTGTTCCTTCTTCTTCTTTTATAGCTTTTGTAATTGGTTTTTCAATAAATCCAGAAGTAATTATTGCCTTCTCAACTCCACCTTTTATGGCATCAATTGCTGCATGAACCTTTGTTGACATTCCTGGTCCTATTTTTTCTAATAATTTTTCTACATCATTAATATTTATTTTTCTAATAACTTCTCCATTCATTAATATTCCCTTGACATCAGTAAGATAAATTAATATATTTGCATTAATTGATTTTGCTATAGCTCCTGCTGTTCTATCACCATCTACATTTAATGGTTCAAATGCTTCTCCCATTGCTACTGGTGATATCACAGGGACATAACCTTTTTCCATTAATAGTAATATTAATCCTGAATTTACTGAAATAATTTTTCCAGTATATCCTCCATCAATAGCCCTTTTCCTTCCTTTTTCATCTATTATGACAATTCTTTCTTTTCTCTTTGCTCTTAATAAGGCACCATCAAAACCTGAAAGACCTATTGCATTTATACCAAAAGATTGAAGTAATCTAACTATTTTTTTATTTATTTCTCCTGCCATTACCATTGTATAAATTTCAACAGTCTCCTTATCAGTATATCTACTTTTAAATCCTTCAGGTGAAATAACAAATTTTTGCTCTTTTCCTAATTTTGTTGCAATTTCTGTAACTCTATCTCCACCACCATGAACTATTATCAATTCCTTATTTTTTGCATACTCCTTGAAATCTTCTATTAATGATTTATTAATGCTATCTTCTTTTATTAAATCTCCACCTATTTTTACAACAATTTTCATACAGGTCTTACTCCTGCGAATCCTAGAGCTGTTCTTTCATCTACACCTATCATTATATTAAGATTTTGAACTGCTTGTCCTGCAGCTCCTTTTATTAAGTTATCAATAGCTCCAAATGTTACAATTCTATTTACATGAGGATCAATTTCAAATCCAACATCACAGAAATTAGAACCAATTGTATTAATTGGATTTGGTAATCTATGTAATCCTTTATGCTCTCTTACAATTCTTACAAAAGGCTCATTTTGATAAGCTTCTCTATATGCCTTCCATACTTCTTGTAAACTAACTTCTCTTTTTAAAAATAAATGTCCAGTTACTAAGATCCCTCTTACCATATCTATGGCATGGGGAGTTAGAGCAACTTTAATTTTTTCTCCTGTTTTCAATGAAACTTCTTGTTCTATTTCAGCTGTATGTCTATGCATAATTGGTTTATATGCTCTTACTATGTTAGAATGCTCAGGATGATGAGTTGCTTTACTCACACTAATTCCAGCACCAGAAGAACCTATTTTAACATCTAAAACAATTCTTTCATTTTCTACAATTCCTGCTTTTATTACTGGAGTTATACTTAATATACTTGCTGTTGATATACATCCTGGATTTGCAACTAATTTAGCATTTCTAATTTCTTCTCTATGAAATTCTGGAAGACCATATACTGCTTTTTCCAATAACTCAGGACATGGATGTTCCCATCCATACCATTTTGGATAATCTTCTTTATTTTTCAATCTAAAATCAGCACTCAAGTCAATTACTCTAATTCCTACTTCTAAGAATTTTTTTGCTATTATTGCTGATTTACCATGAGGTAATGCTAAGAAAACTATATCACATAAAGATGATATTTTTTCAATATTAGGTTCAATAAATTTCAAATTAGTAACTTTTCTTAAATGTGGATGTGCTCTATATACTGGCTCACCTGATAATTCTCTTGATGTTACTGCTTTTATTTCTACATTTGGATGATTTAATAATATCCTGAGAAGTTCTCCTCCAGTATATCCTGATCCTCCTATTATTCCAACTGATGTCATTTCTTAGCCTCCTTAATAGCATAATCAATAATCATGCCAGGTATATCTACACCAGTAGCAGGGACGGTATTTTTAAATTCTACAGTACCATTAATTTCATGTACTATATATTCCCCATCTCTCTCCATCATATCCACTCCAAAAACACCCCCTCCAACAGCTTCTGCAGCTCTAAGTGCAAGCTCTCTTATTTCAGATGTAACAGGACATCTTTCTACTCTTCCTCCTCTAGCAGTATTTGTCCTCCAATCATTTTCATTTATTCTATAAATAGCAACAGGTACATTATCTCCTATTACAAATACTCTAATATCTCTTGGAGGTCTTTTAATCATCTCCTGTATATAATATACATGATATAATGGAAACATCATTTCTCTATGCTCTAAGGCTACTATAGCAGAAGTTCTATCATTTATTAAAGAGACTAGTCTACCCCAACTCCCTATTATTGGCTTTAATATTGCAGGATATCCAATTTTTTCAAAAGCTTCTAAGGCTGAATCAATATCAAATGCTACAAAAGTACGAGGTGTTGGAATATTATGTTTTTTAAATATCAATGTATTTAAAAGTTTATTACCACATATCTCTAAAGTTTTAAAACTATTTATTACCCTAATTCCATAATTTTCAATGATAGCAGTAAGATATAATCCACAGAAATATTCAACACATCTTTGAAGTACAATATCACCAATATTCTCAGGCTTATCATCAGAAGTCAATTCAAGAGAAAGATTTTTTGCATTTATCATAGAAAATTCTATATTACGCTTTCTACAAGCTTCATAAAGTGCTTTTTCTTCCCATCTCATATGATCATATAATATACTTAATTTAACCATTATAGTCAACCTTTATAGATTCGTTATTTAAATTTTATTTAAATATTTTACTAAAATTAAAACTTTTTAAATCCAGGATCTGAGAACAATCATTGAGCTTGTCTTAGCAATTCCTTCTATTTTTCTTATATCATCTATATATCTATTTATTTCTTGTATGTTTCTACCAGAGGCTATAGCAATAATATCAACTTCTCCAGCAACTTCATATACTTGCTCTATACCATTAATCTTCTTTATTGCCTGAGCAATAGTAGGATTTGGATATGATGGTAAGACTGATATAAGTATCAATGCTTGTACCCTTTCACCAAGATCTACTTCTATTGTGAATTTTTTAATTACACCTTCATTTCTTAGTTTTTCAATTCTTTTTCTTACAGCTGCTTCTGATATATTTAATTCCTCAGCAATTTTTGTATATGGTGTTCTACTATCATTCTTTAAAATTGATAATATTTTAAGATCAATATCATCAATATTTTTCATTTTTTCTCATTTCCTAAACATAGTATCTTATCTCTTATTTTTTTTCTGACCTCCTCCCCGCCCTAAAGGACGAGGATTCCCCTTAGGGGGTTCATAGGTTTGTGGTTTACCACCTTCATTTTCATCACTTCATAGGGTGCGAACCTCACCCACCCCGCTCCATTCATCCAGCGGTAGACCACAGGCTGGGTCTTCAGCCCTTTACCCCTATCCCTCCCTAGGAGTTGCCCCTTGCTCCTAGATCCTAGGGACTCAGGGATATGTAGGATGTTTATTGCCCCGTTTAGGTCTGCATTTATGACCTTCCCTATGCAGGGACACTTGAAGAGACCGCGTTTAACGCGCTCATTTTCGTGGGCCTCCCCACATAGGGAGCAGTTCCTTGAGGTGTTCTGTTCATCAACATCAATCACCTTAATTCCCAACTCCTCACCAATCTCCTTGAAGCGCCTGATTACATAACCATAATTCCAAAAGTTCACCGTGAGCTTATTGCCGTGATTTCTAACGATATCCTTTGGGCAACCCACTACGACCTCGCCCACCTCCTTCTCCTTCAGCTCCTCCATTATTTTTCTAACCATGCTGTTCAAAGCATGCTTCAGAAACCTCCTCCTCTTATCATAAAGGAGTTTAAGTCTTCTACTCCTCCTTTGTCTATGTCTAGCTAAAACTTTCTGAACTGCGCTTATCCTTTTACTATAATGCTCGTATCGAGAGAGAACACCACCACCCTTGAAAACATACCAAGAGCTGTCCTCGACGTAAACAGTAGCCAAATTAACAATTCCCAAGTCCACTCCAGCCCTCAGGTTGCCCTTGGCTTTGGCTACATTCTCGACCTCTACAGGGATGTTGGCATACCAACTAGCCTCATTATAAATTATCTCTAATCTACCNTGTTTNCCACACCACTTGAGCTTCCCTTTAAAATCCAAGGCTAGCTTGAAGTCCTTCAAATAAATGGTCCTCTTGTTTTCATCCACCTCGTAGCGGTCGTTCCTAATGACGATTATCAACCTATATTTTCCACTCTCATCCCTCAAGTAACCTGGAGGTCTTGGTTTGAACCACCTTGGTAGCTTCCCCTTCCCCTTGTCCTTAATCAATGAGAAGAAGCTTTTCCATGTTTCGGCGTTCTTCCTAGCAACTTGTTGCGCGTTGACCTTCAACACATGCTTGTACTTCTCGTATACCTCTTTTTCGGTCTCAACAAAATCAACCCTTTCT
>QNVI01000030.1 GCA_004348015.1 Thermoproteota archaeon
AGGAAAAGTTGTAGATGCAAAAGGATCACCAATTTCAGATGCTAAAGTAACCATTGGAACTGTAACTACAACAACTGGTACAGATGGATCATTTATAATCTCACTACCAGCTGAAGGAACATATACAATTACAATAACAAAAGTAGGATATTATAAATATGAAGGAAGTGTTAATGCAAAAATAGGAACAACTGATATTGGAACAATTACATTAGAAAGCTTAGAAGATGCAATTGNAGCATTAGAAAGTAGAGTTTCAACATTAGAAAATAGAATTGCTANATTAGAAAATCAAGTAAATTCATTAAATAATCAAATTAGCTTACTAACTAATCAAATTAATGCATTAAATTCATCATTAGCTGATGCAAATGCTAAAATTGCAACATTAACAACACAATTACAACAATTAACAACAATTTCAACAACAGTTAGTGATTTAACAAAGACAATTAATACATTAAAATCAAGTGTAGATGCATTACAAGGAACAATTGCAACATTACCTGCATTCTATGCATTAGCATTTATTGGTATAATAATTGCTATAATTGCAGTAATATTAGTATATAGAAAAATAGCAAAATAAATTAATTTCTTTTTTCTTTTTTTCTAAGATTTTTAACTTAGGATTTTTTAATAATATAATATCCTTTTTCATTTCCAATATAAGCAATATGAGCCATATCTACAAATAATCCAACTTCTACAACACCTGGAATCATTTTTATTTTAATTTCTAAATCCTTTGGATTTTCTATAAAATTAAATTTAGCATCTAATATAAAATTTCCATTATCTGTAATTATAGGTCCATCTTTTCTATCTCCTCCATCTCTTAATTTTACATTTGCCCCCATGGATTTCAATATTTTTTCAATTTTTCTCCATGCTATTGGTATAACTTCAATTGGTAATGGAAATTTTTCTCCAAGTTTGTTTACAACTTTTGTATCATCTGCTATTACAATAAATTTTTTTGCAGAAGAATCAATAATTTTTTCTCTTGTAAGAGCAGCTCCTCCTCCTTTTATTAAATTTAAATTTTTATCAATTTCATCAGCTCCATCTATTGCTAAATCAATTTCAGGATATTCTTCTAAACTAGTTAATGGAATTCCATTTTTTATTGCTAAATATGAAGATTGATAGGAAGTTGGAATTGCTTTTATTTTTATTCCTTCTTTTTTTATTTTCTCTCCTAATAATTCAATAAATATAGCAATAGTAGAACCAGTTCCTAATCCTATTATATAATCATCTTTTACTTCATTTAATGCAGCTTTTGCAGCATTAATTTTTTTAATCATAAATTAATTATTTTTAAAGAATTTTATTATTTTTTTCATTATTGAAGCCCCAGAGGGGATTTGAACCCCTGACCAACGGCTTACGAGACCGTCGCTCTACCAGCTGAGCTACTGGGGCTTAAGTGAGCACTTTCCTTATAATTAATTAATTAAAAATTTNATTAGTTTTTTGTTTAAAATAATTTAAAGTGGAAAAATGAAGGCATTTGAAATTGGAGAAAGAAAAATAATAGATATAATTTGGTCTATTTTAGAAAAAGATAATCATTTATTAGATCAAGTACTACCACATCCTGATGATGCTTCTGCTATAAAACTTAATGATCATTACATATTATTAAAAACTGATATGCTTGTAAGAAAAACAGATATTCCTAAAGGAATGAGAATGGAAAAAATTGGCTCAAAAGTAATTGTAATGAATACAAGTGATATGATCTCTAAAGGTGCAAAACCATTAGCATTTTTATATTCATTAGGAATTCCAAGAAATTTTTCAATAAAAAAATTAAAATCAATAATAATTGGAATGAGTAAAAAAGCAAAAGATTATGGAATAAAAATTTTAGGAGGAGATTTAGGAGAAGCAGATGATTTAATAATAAGTGGATTTTTAATTGGAATTTCAAAAAGAATAATAAAAAGATCTGGAGCAAATATTGGAGATATAATTGCAACAACAGGAAGATTTGGAAATACAAGTGCATCATATAAAATATTATTAGAAGGATTTTATGCACCAAGAAATTTAAGAAGAAAAATATGTAAAAGTATTTATGAGCCTAATGCAAAAATCAATTTTTTATCTATATGTGATTATGTAACATCAAGTATGGATTCAAGTGATGGACTTGCATATACATTAAATGAATTATCAAAATCAAGTAATTTATGCTTTAAAATATACAATATTCCCATAGCTAAAGAAGCAATAGAATTTGCAAAATTAAATTCATTAAATCCTGAGGAATTAGCATTATATGGAGGAGAAGAATATGAAATTGTTTTTACAGTAAAAAAAGATAAATGGAATGAAGTTTTAGAAATTGCAAAAAATAAAAAATTTGAAATAATAAAAATAGGAGAAGTATTTCCTGGAAGAGGAGTATTTTTAGTAAAAAATTCAAAAGAAATAGAAATTCCTTATAAAGGATGGGAGCATTTTAAGTGAGAGTATTAATAATAGATGGATATAATGATGAGCCAGCAGGATTAGGTGTACCTCCTTATATTGATATATATCCAAGATATATTGCAGGAGCAATATGGACTTATGATCCATATGCTGAAATAATATATATGACAATAGATGAAGTTAGAAAGAATTTAAATAAAATAGAAAAAATATCATGTGATATATCCATATTAATAGCAGGAGTTGTTGTACCTGGAAAATATTTAGGAGGAAATCCTGCAAATTTAAAAGATGCATTAAATCTTCCTAATTTCTTAAAATCAAAATATATTTTTTTATGTGGACCTGCAGCAAAATTTGGTTTTTCAAAAGGAGGAGGAAGTATTGCTTTTCTTCCAAAGAAAATTTATGATTTATATGATTTAGTAATAAAAGGAGATCCTGAAGTTGTGATTTATGATTTTTTAAAAAATAAAAATATTAATGAAAATCTTATGAGAGAAAATATGGATTCAATAAATGAATTTTCTATAAGAGGAGCAAAAATAATTCAACAACATCCATACTATCCTAATGGATTAATATGTGAAATTGAAACATTTAGAGGATGTCCAAGAGCTATTACTGGAGGATGTTCTTTTTGTATTGAACCAATTTATGGATTACCAAAATTTAGAAGTATAAAAGGAGTTATTGATGAAATTTCTTCTTTATATTCTTATGGAGCAAGAAATTTTAGAATAGGAAGACAACCTGATATTTTAGTTTATCAATCTGATGAAAATTATAGACCATCTCCAGAAAATATAAAAAAATTATTTTCATCAATAAGAAGGAATGCTCCTAATATTGAAGTATTACATATTGATAATGTAAATCCTTCTACAATATATCAATATCCAAAGGAATCTGAAGAAGTATTAAAAATAATAGTAGAATATCATACACCTGGAGATGTTGCAGCATTAGGAATTGAATCTGTTGATGAAGAAGTAATTAAGAAAAATAATTTAAAAGTTGATAGAGAAGGAGCAATGTTCTCTATAGAATTAATAAATAAAATAGGAAGAGAAAGAGGAGAAAATGGACTTCCTCATTTACTTCCTGGAGTAAATTTTGTTTATGGACTTCCTGGAGAAAGTAAAAAGACATTTGAAGAAAATTTTGAATTTATGAAAGAAGTATTAGAAAGAGGATTATTAGTAAGAAGAATAAATTTAAGACAATTAATGATTTTACCATTTACAAGAGTTTCATCATTTGGAGATTATCTTATTAAAAAACATAAAAGATTATTTATAGAACATAAAAAGAAAATAAGAAATGAAATTGATCTTCCAATGATTAAAAAAATTTTACCAACATACACTATTATGAAAAAAGTAAGAAGTGAAGTTATAGAAGGAAATATTACATGGGCTAGACAAATTGGTTCTTATCCTATATTAGTAGGAATACCAAGAAAATTACCTATAGGATTATTTTTTGATGTAGTAGTATTAGATCATGGTCCTAGATCTGTTAGTGCACTAACTATACCAATTAAAATCAATTCAATAACAATAAAAGAACTTAAATCAATTCCTGGCATAGGAGAAAAAAGAGCTGCTTCTATAATTAAAAAAAGACCATTTTCAAATAAAGATCAATTATTATCTTGTATTGATAATCCACAAATAATTAAGCCAATAATTGATCTTATTGATTTTTCATAAGATTTATATTTTTCAATAATTAATTTATCATTATGGATTTATCAGAATTAATAATTGGAATAGTACAAGGAATAACTGAATTTTTACCAATTTCAAGTTCAGCTCATATGATAATAGTAAGTAAATTATTTAATTCCTCTGTTAATATTATTTCAGCTCATATTGGTACATTAATTCCAATTATTATTTACTTTAGAAATGATATTTTTAAAATAATAAAAGCTTTTTTTAGTTTTAATACAAAGGATGAAAACTTTAAATTACTTATTTATATTATAATTGGAAATATTCCAACAATTATAATTTATTTATTATTGAGAAATTTTAATTTTATAAAACTCATTCCTTTTGCTTTTATTTTTACAGGAATTCTTTTATTACTTACATATAATAAAAAAGGAAGTAAAAATATTGATTTAAAATCATCATTATTAATAGGATTATTTCAAGGAATTTCTATTATCCCTGGAATTTCAAGACTTGGAGCAACAATTTCTATTGCTTTATTAAAAAATATTAAAATTGAAGAAGCATTTAAATTTTCATTTCTTTTGTTTATTCCTATTATAATTGGTGGAATAATAATAGAAACAAATCTCAATATTAACATTATATTAATATCAATGATATTTGGATTTATTGGAATTTATATATTAAAAAAGCTATTGAATAGACTTTACTTATTCTCTATATACTGTTTTTTAATTGCAGTAATAAGCTATTTTATAATATAAAAATGGCGGGCCTGGAGGGATTTGAACCCTCGACCAATGGGTTAAGAGCTTCGGCCTATGTCCACCGCTCTACCTTGCTGAGCTACAGGCCCTACTTTACTAATAAAAAGCAAAAATTTAATAATTTTTCCATTATTCTAATTGATTGAAATGACATTAAATTTTATTGGTTTAGGAGTATATGATGAAAAAGGAATTACTTTATATGGATTGGAGCTTGCAAAAAACTCAGATATTATATTTTTAGAAAAATATACAAGTATAATACCATATCTCAATATAGACTCATTAGAAAAAATTATTGGTAAGAAAATAATTATTATTGATAGAAAATTTATTGAAGATGGAGAAATAATTTTAAAAAAAGCAAAAGATTATAATGTATCAATATTAACACCAGGAGATCCGTTTATTGCTACAACACATATTGAATTAAGAATAAGAGCTGAAAAACAAGGAATTAAAGTAAATATTGCTCATGCACCATCGATAATATCTGTAATTCCTGGGGAAATTGGATTACAAAATTATAAATTTGGAAGATCTGCAACTATAACATTTCCTGATAATTATTCAGAAGTACCATATGATACTTTAAAACAAAATCTCTCCTTAGGATTACATACATTATTCTTTTTAGATTTAAGAGAAGATAAGTATATGTCGGTAAATGATGGATTGGCTATGCTTATGGAAATGGAAAATAAAAGAAAAGAGAATATTATAACTTCAGATATGTTAGTAATTGGAATTGCAAGAGTAGGAGGTCCAAATCAATTTATAAAAGGGGGAAGAATTTCTGATGTAATAAAAATTGATTTTGGTCCTCCACCGCACTGTATAGTAATTCCAGGAAAATTACATTTTATGGAAGAAGAAGCATTAATTGTTTTTGCAAAAATTGATAGAGAATTATTAAAAAATAGGAGGATATAAAATGAATAATGCTAAAGATTTATTAGAAAAATATATAAAAAATACTGAAAAAGTATTTGAAAAAATGAAAATTATTCCTCCAAATGATATATCAATTAGATCTTCTTTAGAATATAATATTTCTCTATCAAAAAATTATTTTGAAGATTCTAAATATTATTTTAATAAAGGTGAATATATTACTGGAATAGTATGTATTGCATATTGTGAAGGAATATTAGATGCATGTAGAAATTTTGGATGGATAAAATGGGATGATGAAAAATGAGAGTATTAGCTGCAGGTTGTTTTGATCTTTTACATTATGGACATTTAAAATATCTTGAAGAAGCAAAAAAATTAGGAGGAGAAAATGCAGAGCTAATAGTTGTTGTTGCAAGAGATTCTACAATTATTAAAAGAAAAGGTCATCCTCCAATAATGAATGAAGAACATAGAAGAGCATTAGTTGAAGCATTAAAACCAGTAGATAAAGCAATATTAGGAAGAGAAGATTTTGATATTATTTCTATTATTAATGAAGTTAAACCTGATATAATTGCATTAGGTTATGATCAAAAAGATCTAGAAGAAATTTTATTGAAAATGAATTTAAATATTAAAATTGTTAGACTTGAAAAATATGGAAATATAAGCTCATCAATGATTAGAGAAATAATCAAATCATTACCTTTAAATAAACCAAATCACCATCCTTAAGATTATATTTCTTTCTAATGTTTTCTTCTGATATTACTTCTATAACATCTCTATTATAATGAGTTCTATCAATTAAAAGTAAAGCACCATCAACATCATCATATATTTTCACTTTAAAGCATTTTACATCTCCATAACTTCTTTCACTATTTACAAATCCTTTTATTAATATTCCAGGAAGAATTTCAAGTTCTTTTCTTATTTTAATATCCTCTAAGGATTTTAATTTTAAATTTAATGTGCCAGGAAATGGCTTAAATCCAAGCTTTTCTTCAAATTGCTTATAATATCCAGGTCTTGTAATATAATATGCTCCTTCTCCAAATCCAGTAAATACATGACCTTTAATAAAATAGAATTTTTCTTTTTCTTCAAATCCTTCTTTTAATCCTCTATATATTTCTTTTAATACATCAAATCCTTTTTCTGTTATTGTTATTAATTGGCCATTTTTTCTTATTTCTCTTTCAATGTATCCTCTTTTTAATAAATCTAAAATTCTTCTTGATGCAGTTTGTTGAGAAATTCCTAAGATTTTTCCTAAATCTTCTGTTCCAATAAAAATACTTCCTTTATATCCTCCTATTTTAAATAAATAATATAATGTAAACCATAATTCACTTTCTATTGATTCATTATTCATTTTTATCATCTCTTGATATATTTTTTGATATATTATGAGCTAATCTTAATGGCTCAGGAAGACTATATTTTGTGCAATTCTTTATAATATTAAAAGCATCTTCTAGTGTTATTAAATTTCCTATGCTTATATAGAAATTTTTATATTTTTTACCAACAATTTCATTATTAAATAATACATTATCATTTACTAATTTAAATCCTTTTATTAATTTTTTTGCAATACCTATAGTTGGAACATTAAAACAAACTCCAAAATGTGTAGCAATTCCACATCTTCTTGGATGACATATTCCATGTCCATTTATTATGTATAAATCTGATTTTGCTTTTTTAATTAATTCAAATAAAAATGGAATTTCTCTAAATCCTAAAAATGTTGGTAGATAAGGAATAGGAGGTTTTTTCTTTGTTATTACTACATCTATTAATTTTAAATCTGGATATGATAATATCACAGCAACTCCGTATCCAAAATCATTTTTATATGATATATCCATACCGCAAATAGTTTTAGGTTCTTTTTCTAATTTCTTTTCTATTATTTTTCTTGATATTAATATTTGAGCATTAATTGCTTTTTCTATATTAAACATATTTTGAATATATTCCTATAAATACAGGTCCTCTTATATCAATTCTTCCTCTTTTACTTGTAATATATCTTAAAGCAACATCGCTTAATGATAAATTTATATCACTTAATTGCTTTACCATTTTTACTCTCATTTCTATTTCTCCATATTTTTCAATTCTTGCTGCTGCAGCTTTTGCTATAGCATCTAAATATCTTATTCCTGTTCTAATTCCTTTTTTTCTTGCTTCTTTAATAATTTCAATTTCTTCTAATCCTTTTTCAGGTACTCCAACTATATTACCATTATAAACATAAACTTCATTAAAGGCAGCAGGTCCAACAAGCTTTACATTAGGATCTTTTTCAAATACTTTTACTACTATATTTTTTCCTAAAATTTTTCCTTCATATGCTATAAATTCACATGGACTATTAGCATCTTTATTTTCTTCTATTGTTTTTATAATTGCCTTTTCAATAAGAATTCCTTCTTTTGTTTTAGGTTCTTCTATAAATTTTATATGTTTTACAAGAGAATCATCAGATAATATCCATTCTCCATAAAATTGAGGATATGATAATTCTCTTACATCATTATATCCATATAATAATGCAGCAATTCTTTCTACTCCAATTCCAATATTTAATACAGGATATTCTATTTCATATCTTGCTAATGCAATAGGACTATATAATCCAAAATCTATGACTTCAAACCAATCAGAACTTCCTAATTTTGCAAATACCTCATATTCAGTACCAGGAGCATAATACTTTGCAGTTACTTTTTTCCTTTCAAATTTAATTTCACTAAATCCAAGTCTTTTGAGAATTTCATTACAAACAATTTTTCCATCTTCTATTGATACTTCTTCATCCATAATAATTGATGATGCAACATGATGAAATCTTAAATGCTTTTCATCTTCTTTTTGTTCTCTTCTTGCTCTTAATCCAATAGAAAATAACATTATTGGTTTTTCAAGCTTATATTGAACTGCAGCACATGTTAAAAACCATGCACTTGTCATATGAGATCTTAATAATTGTCTTGATGGAATGGGCTCAAGTTTTTTAAACTGAGGAAATACATCATTTAATATTTTTAATGCTAAGGTATCTTCTATATTTAATCCCTCTGAAATTTTTTCTACTAAATCATCGCCATCTATTTTTCCTTTTTTATAATCATGTAGTATATTTTTCAATTTCTTAATACTTTCTTCATCTATTGGAGCTCCAATTTCTTTTAATTTTTCAATTTCATCTTTTCCTATTCCTATATCAGGTCTAGGAAGAGTTGCAAGATAATAACATCTATCTAAGATTGCAGGGGCTTCTCTTCCATATTGTTTATAAATATCTACTTCATCAACTATCATTGGATTTATTACTTCATCAAATCCTAAATCCAAATAGATTTCTCTTAGCTTATTTATTGTCTCCATTATTAAATGAGGATTTCCTTTTCTTCTTATTTTAAATGCTCCTCTTCCTTCAATAACTAATTCCTTCCATGCTTTTTCAAAATCTTCATCTGCTTTTTTTAATATCTCCTTTATATTTATCTTCATATAATCACCATTATTTTTTATATGAATCTATTATGAGCTTACTATGATATATAAATGTTAAATTTGCCTTTGTCTCTTCTACAATTCTTCTTATAATATCTATTTTTCTCTTAATATTTGGTAAAACTCCTTTTGCAAATTCCAATCCTTTAATCATTGTATAGATTTCATCCATTATTTCCAATATTTTTTCAGATTCTTTAATATCATCTTCTCTTAATAAATCAAGTATATATCTTCTCAATTCACCTACAGAATCTATAAGCCCATTTATATATGAATCCAGGGGGATTCCCAATTCCTTTGGTGATAAAATTCTTCCTTCTTTTATTAAATAAAATGTTAAAATAGCTTCAGCATATTCTTGTATTGCTTGTGGTAATGGACCTATGTATTTATATTCAGGATATTCTTCACATAATCTAAATGTTTCATTTAATATTTTTTCAATTGATTTAATCAATTCAAAAGCTTTTTCAAAATCTTTTCTATGAATAAAAATAATAGCCTTACTTGAATTTCTTATTATTTCTCTTGATTTTAATATTAATAATTCTCTTTTTTCATCTTTTCTCTTAAGAAATTCTTCTATTTCTAATATTGTATTATCTGAAATTATTTTCATAAAATTACCTTATACTATCTCCTAATTAACTTTTTAATAGTACAACTCTACTCGCTTGAACTTCATCAGCAATTTCATAATTTATTTTTTCAGCTAATTTCTTTGAAAATAATAAAATCTCTTCATGAGTTGGCATGGAATTTTCTTCTAATCTCCATATAGAACATCCTACATGCATATATGCCTTTACTTCAATATATTTTGGCATTCCAATTTTTATTATTCTTGCATAATCATCAATTTCTTCCATATTTAAATTTCTCAATAATGTAATTCTTATTACTGTTGGACATTTAAAACTTCTCAATAATGAAATTGATTTAATAAGCTTATTCCAATTTTCTTCATAAACTGGTCTACATATTTTTTTATAGATTTCTTCTGAAGGTGCACTTAATGAAATATAAAGTTGTGTAGGTTCTTTTATTTTTTCTAAGACTTCAGGTCTTGTACCATTTGTTACTAAAAATGTTGTCATTCCCATTTTATGATATTCTTCTATTAATTCACTAATTCTTGAATAAAGTGTAGGCTCACCACTTAGACTAATAGCTACATGTTTTGGATTCATTGCTTCTTCTAAAACTTCTTTTTTAACCTTTGGATTTCCTTTGTATCCTGTTAATGCTCTTCTATGAGCTTTTATTGATTCCTTTGCTATAAACTCAGGATCATCTTCTTCAGATAAAGAATTTCCATTCCATATTATTCCTCTTTCACTTGGTAATATTCTCCAGCAATAAATACATCTATTTGTACAGTATACTACTGATGGACTCATTTGAAGACATCTATGAGTTTTTATTCCATAGAATTTTCCTTTATAGCAAATTTCTCCTTTAGTAATTGCTTTTCTTACCCAATGGCAAGTCTTTACAGCTGAATGTTTTCCAACTATTTGATATCCTTGTGATTTCAATATTTTTAATAATTCTTCATTCATTTTATTTCATTGGAATAAATTCTTCCTTTGAACCACTTCTAGATATTATTACAATATCAGTTCCATCTCCAGATGTAATATCTCTTGAAATTGCAGCCTTCATTGCTTTTATTGCTAAATTTCTTGCTTCTTCTAAGCTCATTCCATCTTTATATTCACTTTCTATAATACTTATAGCTAATACTCCTCCTGTTCCTAATGCAATATATTTATCCTCTAATAAAGATCCCAATTGATCTAATACGAATAGTTTATTTCCTTCATCATCTATTCCTCCAATAATTGTTTCAGTAAATACAGGAAATGGTCTTTGTGCATATAATAGATTAGAAAGGAATTTTGCTGCAGATCTTATACTCATTCTTTTATTATTTTCTAGTTCATATAATCTTATTTCAGAGGCTAATCTTCTCAATATTGCTTGAGCATCTGATATAAGACCAGCAAAAGCAACTCCTATTCTATCATTTACTAAGAATACTTTTTTTCCAGCTTTACTCATTACAGTAAGACCATAGGAAATTCTTTTCTCAGATGCTAATATTACGCCATCCTTAAATACTATTCCTATTGTTGTTGCTCCAATGGGTATTTCTTGAGACAAAAATAAATCCCCCTTTATCATAGAATAAATAAAGTGATAAATAAGTTTGTTGCTCAGAGATTTATTGAATAAAATAAAATGGACTGAAGGATTAAAAGGAGTAGAAATTATCATAATTCATAGAGGAGCATATGAAAATAAAAAGATAATAAAAGGAGAGGAAATTAAGGATATTGCACCAAGAGCAATAATATGTGAAGATGATACTATAATACCATATCATAGAATATTATGTATAAAAAAGAATGGAGAAATAATTTGGAGTAAGAAAAAATGAAACAACCATTTGAAGATATTCCAACAATATTAAATTCTGAAGAGCTAATAGAAAAAATAATAAAAGAAGTATACAAGATTAATGAAGAAGATTATAAGAAAAGAGAGATGCTAAGAATAAAAAAAGCTATGAGAATTTCTACTAGATATTTAGAAAATATTGTAAAATCTTTTCCTTCTATTGATAAAATCCATCCTTTCTATAGAGAAATGATTGAAATAATTTATGGTATATCAAAATTGAAATCATTATTAGGGAGAATAAGTAGAGTATCAAGAATAATAAAAGAAATTGCAGAATCATCAATTTCAGAT
>QNVI01000031.1 GCA_004348015.1 Thermoproteota archaeon
AATACATGTCCTTTTACATGACTTACAATAATAACTCCATTAGCTTCTGCTATTTTTCTTGCTACCTTTATACTTTTTATTGGAGAATCGGGAAAATCAGAAAGAACTTCAATACCATCTTCTCCATCATTTCCATCAGCTACAACTATAGGACAACCTAAACCTTCTTCTGTAAATCCATTATATTTAGCAGTTTCAATTATTTCTTTTTCATTTCTTCTATATCCTGTAGGATACAAAACAGTAGTCTCAGCAATAAAGGGTTTTGCTTTTTGTTCTTTTATATAATCAACAATTTTTCTTATAAAAAAAGGTCTTATATAGGTAAAATTTCCTCTTTCTCCAATATGTACTTTTATAGCAATACTAGAACCTGGTTCTATATATGGAATGGATTTTTCCAATAGTTTATCCATTTCCTTAATTGTATTACTCATTCTATTAAAATCAAGAAAATAAACATTAGATATCATAATTATTATAATACAAAAATACTTAAAAATTATTATGATCTAAAAAAGAATGTGGGAATAGTAATAATTACAGTACCTCATAATAAGGAATCTTCTGCAAAAATTGAAATTCTAGATTGTATCCTTCCTAGAGATTATGAAGCTGAGTTTTTAGAAAGTGGATATCGTGGATTATTGATACTTAAATCTAAAATTAATTCAGATGAAATTGTAGATATATTAAAAGAATGCCCTACAGCCTATGTTTATAGAGTAATTCCAGTAGATATGATAGTAGAATCAAATATTTCATCAATATTAAAAGCTATAATTGAATTAATAAAAGGAAGAACTGGAAGAATAAAAATTGAATGCCATAGAAGAGGAAAGGTAATATCATCTGCTCATGAATTAAAAGTAATAATAGGGGAAAAATTAAAGGAATTGGGTTATAAGATTGATTTTAGGAATCCAGATTTTCTATTATTTATAAATGTAATAGGAGAAAAAACTGCTATAACTTTTGGTAGTCCAAATAGAATTATTAAAAAACTTTCACTTAACTCACTAGGTAATATTTAAATACAAAAATCATAAATTCTCTAAAAACTAATTAATAATTGATATGACATATGATATCATATTAAAAGAATTAGAAAAACCATCTGTATTTAAAAATGAGGCTGTTCTTTTTCCAGATTATGTACCAGTAAATTTAGTTCATCGTGAGGAACAGATAAGAAACTTGACTAGATTATTCAGAATAATGATCGATTCTCCTGGAGCTATTTTACAAAGAGCCATATTAGTTGGTGATACAGGTGTTGGAAAAACTGCTGTAGCAAAAAGATTTGGTACTACTATGGAAGATATTGCAAAAGAAAGAAAGATCAATTTAAAATATATTCATATAAATTGTTATAAAGATAGAACTTTCTTTCTTATTATAAGAAAAATTGCTCAAAGTTTAATACCAAATATTCCAAATAGGGGACTTTCTGTACAGGAATTTTTTAATTTAATATGGAATTATTTAGAAGAAAATAATTTGTATATTCTATTAACTTTAGATGAAGTAGACTTCATAATAGAAAATGAGGCATTATTATATTTCTTATCACGTATTAATGATGAATATGTTAATAAAAAACAAAGAATAAGTATTATTCTAATTACTAGAAATTTGAACTTATTATATGAAATAGATAGATCAATTCAAAGTACTTTACTTCATAATATAATAAAATTTGATCCTTACACTTCAAATCAGTTATATGATATTATAAAATTAAGAAGTAAGGAGGCATTAAAAGAAGGAGTAATTGATGATGATACTTTAAATATGATTGCTGAAATAGCTGCTTCAAGAGGTGATGCTAGATATGCTCTTGAATTGCTTTGGAGAGCAGGAAAATATGCAGATGCTGATGGCTCTAATAAAATATTACCTGAACATGTAAGAAAAGCACAATCAGATGTCTTTCCTTTTCCAGTAAATATTATATTGGAATTATCATTACATGAAAAATTATTATTACTATCAATAGCAAGTATTCTAAAGAAGAGTAAAAGTACGCATACAAACATGGGAGAAGTTGAATCTGTTTATAATATGATATGTGAAAATAAGAAAATAGAGCCTAGAAAACATACTCAATTATGGGAATATATTCAAAATCTAAAAAATATTGGTATTATTCAAACTAAGGTGATAAATACTAAAGGAAGAACAACAATAATAAATCTTACAGGAATTCCAGCTGAGAAATTAGAATCAATATTAAGTAGTGAGAAATAATGTCAGTAGAAGAAATATTTTCATCAAAAGGAAGAGTAAAAATACTTAAAGTTCTTGCTGAAAAAGAAGAATTGAATATTTCAGCTATAACAAGAAAAACTGGATTGAATCATGCTACAACATGTGCACATTTAAAAAAACTTTGTGAAATGGGAATTGTAGAAGAGAAAAGATTTGGTAGAATAAGAATTTTCAGATTAAAAAAAGAATATGCTAAAGCCCAAGCTATTAAGAATTTATTTAATTCTTTTAAGAGGTAATAAAAATGAGTATGGTAGATATTAGTCATAAGGAAATAGTAATGAGAGAAGCAAAAGCAATTGGTAAAATTATTTTAAAAAAAGAAACAATTGAATTAATAAAGAAAAATGCTATAGAAAAGGGAGATGTTGTTACAATAGCAAAGATAGCAGCAATTCAGGCTATTAAGCATACATCAGAAATAATACCATTATGTCATCCAATTCCCATAGAACATATATCGATAGAGTTTAATATTAAAGAAAATGAAATAGAAGTTTTATCATTAGTAAGAACTAATGCAAAAACAGGTGTAGAAATGGAGGCATTAACAGGAGCATCTGTAGCATTATTAACAATATGGGACATGGTAAAAAAATATGAAAAAGATGAAAAAGGTCAGTATCCTAATACATTAATAAAGGAAATTAGAGTAATTGAAAAAAGTAAGTGGTAAGTTTAAAATGGTAAATTTAAAACATCATATAGATTTGCCAAAAAGAATAAAATATGCATTAATAATAACTAGTGATAATATATATTCAAAGATTATAAGAAATGAAAAATTTGAAGATTTAAGCGGAAGAATTGCTGAAGATATGATAATTAATAGTGGAAATATTATTATTGAGAAAATTTATCTTCCAAATAATAAAGAAATCATAAGGGAAAAAATAGAAGCTATGATTAATAATCCAGAAATAGATATTATTATAGTAAGTGGTGGAACAGGTATAAGTAAGAAAGATGTAAGTATAGAAGCAATTTCCCCAATATTTGAAAAAACATTACCAGGATTTGGAGAATTATTTAGATTTCTTTCATATAATGAAATTGGAACTTCAGCTATAGCATCAAGAGCTAATGCTGGTATTAAAAATAATAAAATTATATTCCTTTTACCAGGATCTCCAGATGCGGTAAAGCTTGCATTAGAGAAGATAATAATACCTGAGGCTCCACATCTAATAAAAATGATACGTGAATAATTATGAAAATTCCAATAATTTGTATTTCTTCATTTGAAAAAAATTATGGAAAAACAACATTAATAGAAGACATTATAGAAAATCTTAAGGATTTAAAAATATGTGTAATAAAGCATTCCTCTCATAAAATATTAGATGATTATGGAAAAGATACTTGGAGATATAGAAAAGCTGGAGCTTCTATTTCTGCTATTATATCAAAAATTGAGGATAATGCAATAATTTATTTATCAAATAAAAAAGACACAATGAAGATTTTATATAAATTAAAACCTGATTTAATAATATGTGAAGGATTTAAGAATTCTAAATATCCTAAGCTTTTAATAATAAAAAATCAAGAAGAAATTAAAAAAATTGAAAAAATTCCAAAAGTAATTGGAATAATATCAGATATTGAAATAAAAAATCTAAGTATTCCAATATTGAAAAGTGATCCAAAAATTATCTCAAAATTCATAATTTCATATATGAAGGGAATTAAAAATGATAGATCCTTATAATAGAAAAGTTACTGGATTACGCATTAGTATTACTCAGAGATGTAATCTTAATTGTAAATACTGTCATCATGAAGGTGAAGAAAAATCATCTAAGGAAATGAAATGTGAAGAAATAATAAGAATAATAAAAATTGCAAAAAAACTTGATATAAAAAGAGTGAAATTTACTGGAGGAGAACCTCTTATAAGAGAGGATATAGGAGAGATTATTAAGAAGACTATTGATATGGGATTAGAAGATGTTGCTATAACTACTAATGGCTCTTTATTAAATAATAAAATAGAGGAATTATCGAAAGCTGGTTTAAGAAGATTAAATATTTCAATTCCAAGTTTANATCCTCATGTTTATTATTCTATAACTGGTGGAAATTTATTAGATGTAATATCTGGAGTTTATAGTGCTATAAGAAAAGGCATGAGCATAAAAATAAATACTGTAGTGATGAAAGGAATAAATGATAATGAAATTCATAAATTTATTGATTTTGTTTCTTCTTTAAGATGTTCCTTACAATTAATAGAATTAGAAAAACTAAATTTAGATGATAATTTCTTTGAAGAATACTATATTGATTTATCATTTATTGAAAAAATACTCAAGAATTTAGCTGAAGAGGTAATAATAAGAGAAGATATGAATGATAGGAAAATATACATAATAAATGGAGTTCCAATTGAAATTGTAAGACCTACAAATCCTAATTTTTGTAAGAAATGTTCCAGAATAAGAGTAACAAGTGATGGAAAAATAAAACCATGTTTAATGAGAAGTGATAATTTAGTAGATATTCTTACTCCAATGAGAAATGGAGCTTCTGATGAAGAAATAGAAGAACTATTTAAAAAAGCAATAATGCTCAGAGCTCCTTATTATGTATAATATTGATATATGGAAGATATTCTGATATTAATTTTCTTGTAGATACATGAAGTTCTTTTGCTAGTGCTTTTAATTCTTCTCTTCTTTTCTCTCTTTCTTCTTTATTTTGACTTAATAAGGAAATTATTCTAGGAAAAGAATACTTTGTAAATTTATAAGGAGTTCTTTTTGCTAGTGCAACACCTCCTACTGCAAGTTCTATTGCATAGCTCATTAAATCCCACATTTGTTTTCTTTTTGCTCTATTCAAAAATACATCAGCTTTAGAAAACCAATCATATGCTTCTGCTCTTTCCTCAGGTGTAGTATATTGATTTGGTATATTTTCATTTATCCATTGCATTAGTAAATCTATATCTATAGCTGAATTTTCAGCAGTAATTTTAGCTTTTAAAATAGTATTAGCTGAGAAAATTCCTTTCATGACTTCAAATATTTCTAATTCTTGAGTTCTAGGATATAATTTTACAACATCGCCTTCTCTTAGGTATTTTTTACCTTGAGAAAGCATTTGAAAATCATTAATAGCTGCTCTCATGTCTCCATTTGCTACTTCTGCTATTCTTTTTAAAGCTTCTTCTTCAGCATTTATACCAGCTAATTGAGCAATTCTCTTAAGTCTTGCAACAATACTTGGTGTTCTTATTCTGTTGAATCTTATCATATGACATAATTCTCTTAATTCTCTAAGTTTTGGATCCCAAGGATTATTTGCTATTAATACTACAGGGTATCTTGAAGTATTGATTATTTTTTTAATTGCATTAATTCCACCCCTATCTTCCTTTCCTGATATACCATCAACTTCATCAAAAAGAATTATTTTCCCTTTTTTTCCAAATAAAGAAGATTGAAGTGATGCACTACCAGCTATGGATTCAATTATTTCTTCAGTTCTAAAATCACTTGCATTCATCTCTAATAACTCTAAATCAAGAGTTTTAGCAATTAAATGAACAGATAATGTTTTTCCTGTACCAGGAGGACCATACAATAATACTGCTTTTTTATCTGTTTTTCCAGACAAATAAGATTTAATCCACTCTAGTAATTCTAGTGCTGCATTATAATTTCCTACAATTTCTTGTAAAGAATTTGGTTTAAATTTTTCAGTCCAAGGTTCCATTAACTTACTTTACCTCCACCCACTAAAGCAATTTTTGCAATCATTGCATTCAATTGTATATCATCAGTTCCTCCTTCAAGAATTCTATATTCAGTTTCTCCTAATATTTCTATTAATTTTAATTTAGTTTTTTCATCAGTATCTAACATTATTACTTCTCTATGAAGTTGTTTTATAATATCAAGACCAGAAAGTCCATGTTCAATTAAAAGTTTTATCAATTCATTTTGTGCTGATTTGAAATCTCCTGATAGAGCTTTTTCTAAAACAATTCTCAATTCTTTAGGATTTACTCTTCCTGATACCTTATATACAGATTCTTCATCCACTTTCCTTCCTAAAGCTGCAGCAGCTTGTAATGTATTTATTACTTTTCTTAAATCTCCATTTCCAATATAAATTAATGCTTCCATACCATCTGGTGTTATTTCTACTCCTTCCATATCACATATGTACTTAACTCTAGCCTTAATATCCTCAGGTTTTAATGGCATAAATCTAAATAATGCACATCTTGATTGTATAGGTTCAATTATTTTTGTATAATAATTACATGCAAGAATAAATCTACATGTTGAAGTATACATTTCCATAGTTCTTCTTAAAGCTTGTTGAGCATCTGCTGTCATATTATCAGCTTCGTCCAGTACTAATATTTTAAAAGGTACATCTCCCATACTGATAGTTCTTGCAAATTCTTTTACTGTAGTTCTTATAACATCAATTCCTCTTTCATCACTTGCATTTAACTCTAAATAATTCTTATGAAAATCTTTTCCAAATAAATCCATAGCTAATGCCATAGCTGCTGTGGTTTTCCCTGTTCCAGGAGGACCAGCAAAAAGACAATGAGGCATGGATTTTTCTTTAACAAATCTTTTTAATCTCTCTACAACTTCTTCTTGATTTACTATTTCATCAAGAGTTTTTGGTCTATATTTTTCAGTCCACATTATTTCCTTAATTGCTCTAACTGAAGACATGTTATACCCCTAATAATAATAAATAAAACAGATATTTAACTATCTTCTAAATCTAAATTGTTAAATTTCTGTTCTGTTAGAAATTATATGAGAAAAATGTTTAAGAGAGCTTATGAAGAAATAAAAGATTCTCAATTTCTTTATGAAGAAGATCTTATAGAAGTAGTATTTCAAAAACCTATTTCAAAGCTTATTATAGAAGGAGAGGACTATGGATCATTAGTTAAAGGAAAGGAAATAAAAATACCAAGATGGGCAGCAAAAATACTTGAAGAAGAAGGTTATGTAAAAATAAAAAGTGAGGACTTATTAAAAACAAGTGATGTAATAAAATTGGCATGGAATGAAGAAAGAGTAGAAACACTTTGTAAACTTCCCGAAAAGTTCTATCCAAAATTGAGAGAACTCATTAAGAATTTAAATGAAAGTATAAAAAAGAATCCAACAGCTACAATAATAAATGAGCAAAAACAAGTTACTATGAAAGCATTAGATCTAATAAATTGTAGAATTCAAAAAATATTACGTTTATGTTTTGAGAGGACACCTTCTAAATCAATAATTGATATGCTTGAGCCTGAAGAAAATGCTTTATTCCAATTACTACATTCAGAAATTGAAGAGTGGAGAAATAAGATTTTAACAGAAGGTGTAGAATAATGGAAATAATTCAAGAGACTATTGATTATAGAGAAAAATTTGCAGAATTCCTTAAATCATTTCAAGATAGAAATGGAAATTTTAAATATAGAGATGCTATAGCACAAATGGCTTCTTTAGGAAAAACCTCATTAGTAATAGATTTTGAAGATCTAATGTCTTATGATGCTAATTTAGCAAAGGAATTAAAAGAAAGACCAGAAGTTGTTATTCAAAGAGCTAATCTTGCTATAACTGATGTAATGCGTACAGTTAATATGAATTATGCAGCAAGAGTAAAAGAATTTAGAGCTAGATTTAGGAAGCTTGATGAAGTTATACCATTAAGAGCATTAAAAGCTTCTTTAATTAATAAGCTTATAATGGTAGAGGGCATAATAACAAGAACTTCATTTGTTAAACAATTAATAAAAATTGCAAAATTTCAATGTCCATTATGTAAGGAAAAGTTTGAAATAGAACAAACTGGAACAATATTAGTTTCTCCAGTTCAATGTCCAAATCCTGATTGTAGAAAGAAAGGTAATTTCAGATTATTAACTGAAGAATCTAAATTTGTTGATTGGCAAATGATACAACTTCAGGAAAGACCTGAGGAGTTACCTCCTGGTAGACTTCCAAGATCAATAGATTGTATATTACAAGAAGATCTTGTTGATACTATTAGACCTGGTGATAGAGTATACATTATTGGAGTACTTAAAGCAAGACAAGATGCAAGTAAAATGGCAACATTTTCTTCATTTATTGATGTTAATTATGTAGAAATTTCTGAAAAAGGATTAGAAGAAATTGAAATAACACCTGAAGATGAAAAAGCAATTATTGAACTTTCTAAAGATCCTCTATTATATCAAAAAATATTTTCTTCTATAGCTCCATCAATATATGGATATGAAGAAATTAAAGAGGCAATAGCATATCAATTAGCTGGTGGAGTACCAAAAGTAATGCCAGATGGAGTAAAAGTTAGAGGAGATATTCATATATTACTCGTTGGAGATCCTGGTACTGCAAAATCACAGTTACTTCAATATGTAGCTAGAATTGCACCAAGAGGTATTTATACTTCAGGAAAAGGTTCTACAGCTGCAGGATTAACTGCTACTGTGGTAAGAGATAAAACAACACATGAATTTTTCCTTGAGGCAGGAGCATTAGTATTAGCAGATAGAGGATATGCCTGTATAGATGAGATTGATAAAATGCGCTCTGAGGATAGAGTAGCATTACATGAGGCTATGGAACAACAAACAATAAGTATAGCAAAGGCAGGAATTGTTGTACAATTAAATGCCAGAACTAGTATATTAGCAGCAGCAAATCCAACATTCGGAAGATATGTTCCACAACGTTCTATAGCAGAAAATCTTTCAGATTTGCCAGTTACAATAATTTCAAGATTTGATTTAATATTTACATTAATGGATAGACCTGAAGAAGCAAGAGATAGAGCTATGAGTGAACATATATTAAGTCTTCATCAAGGAGCTACAAGTGTAAAATCTCCACCAATAAGTCCAGATCTTTTAAAAAAATACTTCTATTATGTAAGAAAAAATATAAAACCAATACTTACTGATAGGGCAATTAAGAAAATTGAAGAATTTTTCTTGGAAATGAGAAAAAAAGGAGAGGGTAGTGATTCTCCAGTTCCTATTACTGTAAGACAACTTGAATCAATAATTAGACTTTCAGAAGCAAGAGCAAAATTAGCATTAAAAAAAGAAGTAACAGAAGAAGATGTAGAGCCTGTAATAAAATTAATGAAATCATTCTTATTCCAAGTAGGAATTGATAGAACTACTGGAAAACTTGATATAGATACAATAATGGTTGGAAGACCAAAATCAATAAGTGATAAATTAGCTGCTTTATTTGATTTATTGATAACAATGGAAAAAGAGAATAATATGGCTCCAGTAAAGAAGGAAGCATTTATATCTAGAGCTGAAAATGAAGGTTTTTCAAGAAATTTTGTTGAGAATGCTTTAATTAAATGGACAAATGAAGGAATAATATATGAGGCAAAACCTGGCTATATAAAGAAAGCATAGGAGGTTTAAATTTATTAAAGTAAATGAATTGCCATTACCTAATGTAGCAAAGGAAATATTATTAGAAATGGGAATAAATGAACTTTATCCTCCTCAAGAAGAAGCCATAAGAGCAAATATATTAGAAGGAAAGAATTTATTATTATCAGTTCCAACTGCTGCTGGAAAAACACTTATTGCTATGATTTGTGCCATTAAACATGTACTAGAGAAAAAAGGAAAAGTATTATATATACTACCATTAAAAGCATTAGCAAATGAGAAATATGAGGAATTTAAAATTCTTGAAAAAATAGGAATTAAGGTTACAATATCAACTGGGGATTTTGATAATATAGAGCCATATTTAGTGAATTATGATATTATCATTGCTACAAATGAAAAAGCAGATTCTATAGTAAGACATAAACCAAGTTGGATAGATAGAATATCACTTATAATTGCAGATGAAATACATTTATTAGGAGATAGTTCAAGAGGGCCAACATTAGAAACTCTTCTTACTTCTTTGAGAATATTGAATCCAGAATGTCAAATTATTGGATTAAGTGCAACAATAAGAAATGCTAATGAAATAGCAGAATGGTTAAAAGCAGTTTTAGTAACTAGTAATTGGAGACCTGTTCCATTAAAAGAAGGAGTTTTCTTTAAAAATAATATTATTTTTAAAGATGGAAGCATAATAAAGATTAATGAGGTTTCTGATGATCCCATAGTTTCTCTAACTATAGACTCAATAAGATCTGGTGGTCAAGTATTGATATTTACTGAAAGTCGAGCTTCTGCTGTATCCCTAGCAAAAAAACTTTCTGAGCCTGTAAGAAAATTACTTAAAAAAAATGAAGAAAGAATATTATTAGAATTATCATCAGAAATATTAAAAATAGGAGAAAGAAATAGAGTATCTGAAATACTTTCAAAATTAGTATCATATGGTGTAGCATTTCATCATGCAGGATTAACATATGAACATAGAAGAATTATAGAAAATGCTTTTCGTTCATCTTTAATAAAATGTATATGTGCAACACCTACACTTGCTGCTGGTGTTAANCTTCCTGCAAGAAGAGTTATTATATATGATTATAAAAGATACGANCCTGGAATAGGAAGAGTAAATATTTCAGTAATGGAAGAAAAACAAATGGCAGGAAGAGCTGGAAGGCCAAAGTATGATAAAGAAGGAGAAGCAATANTATTAGCAAAAAGTGAAAATGAAAGAGATTTTTTATTTGAAGAATATGTTCTTGCTGAGCCTGAAAGAATTTGGTCAAGATTAGGAAATTCTTCTTCACTAAGATCTCATGTACTTGCAGTAATAGCAACAGGATTGGCATATTATGAAGAGGAATTACTTGATTTTTTTAGTAGAACACTTTTTGCATTTCAATATGGACTACATTCATTTAAAAGAAAGATATTAGAAGTTTTGAGAATGTTAATAAAAGAAAAGTTGGTAGAAGAAAGAAAAGAAAAATTAATAGCTACAAAATTTGGAAAAAGAGTATCAGAATTATATATTGATCCATTATCAGCAATAATGATAAGAGATTATCTTAAGAAATTCAATTCCAATACAACTGCAATGGAATACTTAATATTAATATGTGAAACACCAGACATGTTAGGACTTCCTATAAGAAAAAAAGATTTGCCAATGTTAACAAAATTTATTCAAAGTAATTCTATTCCATTTGAAATCCCATATGAAGATACTCCTGAATATATATCATTCTTAGAGAAAATAAAAGTTGCCTTAATGCTTAATGATTGGATAGAAGAAGTACATGAAGATAGAATAATTGAAAAATTTGATGTTGGTCCAGGAGATATATATTCATTTGTTGAAAATGCAAAATGGCTTATTTATTCTTCTTATGAGCTTGCAAAATTATTTAATTATAATGAAGTAATAAATCCATTAATGAAATTATACATAAGAGTAGAAAATGGAGTAAAAGAAGAACTTATTCCTCTTGTAACATTAAAAGGAATAGGAAGAGTAAGAGCAAGAGCTTTGTATACTGGAGGTTTTAAAACTATAGAAGACTTGAAAAAAGCATCACCTTCTTCACTAATGAAAATACCCCATATTGGTCCTGAAACTGTAAAACTAATAAAAGAACAAGTGAGTAAACTATAAAGTTTTTTAGTATTTTTT
>QNVI01000032.1 GCA_004348015.1 Thermoproteota archaeon
TTAATCTTGCTTCTCTATTTTGATATTTATCATATCTTTTATCCCATCCAATTATTTTAAGTTTAAAACCTCCTAAAACCTCAACATAACTATCTTTAATTTTATAGCTATATTTATGTGATAACCAAATTCTTAAAGTCTTAGCTTTAGGTATTTTTCCCTTCCTCGGATTTCTAAGCCAAGATTTAGCAATTACTATAGTTTCTCTATAACAATCCTGAGCAATTTTAGATGGTAAACCATATCTCTCTTTAAGAATATTGTAAAGTAATTTATGAACTTTACTAAGGCTTAATAATTTATTTTCAATAATAATTTTAATAGCATAATTAAGTGCTTCTCTATATCTCTTCATAAGGCTGATTAGCTCTTTTTCATATTCTGGCTCAGGGCTAACCCTCATTTTTATAGTTAGGGTTAGTAAACCCTCATTACCAGAAGACATATTTACTTGACCTTTAGTCTTCTCTGTACTTCTTCACATTAACTTTCTTATAGCAACTTGGACATGTGGCTAGGACTAGCTTACCCTTGTACTCCCACACATGACCACAACGAGGACATTTCATTCTTACCATATACTATCATTAATACTATTATCACTAAAAACTTATAAGCTTTTCTCTTTATCCCCGCCATAAATGGCGAGGCTTTCAGTTGTAAAATCGATTATCGAAAGATATTAATATGTAAATGATATATAGAAGATAATAAATAGGTGATGAAAATGATACAAAGATTTAGAATAAGTCCAACATTTAGAAGTGCTATTTTTAGAGCAAAAAGATGGTTTTATGCTACATTTTGTAAAAACTGTCCAAAGGAAATAATTGAAGAAAATAAGAAAATGTGGGTACAACTTGCATCAAAACTTATAGAAGAATCAAATAAGCTTGGAATAAGTGATAAGCCAACTAGATTGGAAATAGAATATGAAGTAGTTAATGGAAAATTTAAACCAATAAGAGCAACAGTAGAAGCCTTTGAAATGAAAAGTTTGGGAAAACATACAATTTCAATTTAATGTGATAATATAATGGATTTTTTTAATCATCCTTATATTCCTAATGCTTCAATTTTAAATGAAATGCTTAAAGAAGTTGGTATTGAAAAAATTGATGATCTATTTAATGATGTAATAAAAGTAGATTTTGATTTGAATATTCCAATTTTAGATGAATATTCTATTTACAAAGAAGTGAAATCTATTTTATCAAAAAATAAAATATATAAGTGCTTTATGGGAGGAGGACCTTGGTTTCACTTTGTACCAAGTATAACAAAATATTTAATTACAAGAGGAGAATTTCTAACATCTTATACTCCATATCAACCTGAAATAAGCCAAGGAGTACTTCAAGCATTATTTGAATTTCAAAGTATGATTTGTGAGCTATATAATATGGAAGTAGCAAATGCATCATTATATGATTTTCCAACAGCTATAGGAGAAGCTATTTTATTATCATCTAGAGTAACTGGAAGGAAAAAAGTAATAATTCCATCATCCATACCTGAGGATAGAAAATCAGTTATAAGAAATTATGCAATTAATCTTGAAATAATAGAAGTACCATTTTTAGATAATGGATGTCCTGATTTAGAATATATTAAAAAAAGTATCAGTAAAGATATTGCAGGAATATATACAGAAATACCCAATTTTTTTGGAGTAATTGATTTTAAAATAAAAGAATTAATTGAGATTTCACATGAA
>QNVI01000033.1 GCA_004348015.1 Thermoproteota archaeon
TATTTACAGGATCAATACAATCATAATAAGATATTTGACTTTCAATTATTAAAGTATAGCTTCCATAATAAGTAGTTGTAAATGTTTGATTAATTGTCTCTGTTAAAGTAGTTCGATAATATGATACTATTTCTCTTTCTGCAGTTTTTGTTATTTTTCCCACAGGTTTATAAGCAGAACCAAATGTATTTCCAAGCTTAGTATGCAATAAAATGCATCTTATATGATCTTTAAAGAACCAGAAATCTTCTGCATAATTAGAATCATTTAATTTAAATGTAGTTAAAATATCATTTCCTTTGAATTCTCTTTCTTCTCCTGCTCCTAAAATTAATGGAGGATTAAATTCTCCTTGAGAAATAATTTTTTCATTCCAAGCTTCTACTACAAAATAATCTATTACGCTTGTTTTTCCCCATTGATTTGTAATGGTTATTTTTGTTTTTTCATATTTGCTTGAAATAGGAGTAGTTGTTGTTATTGTTTGAGTTTGTGTTCCAGAAGTTGTAGTATAAATTGTTGTAGCAGTAGAGATTACATTTTCTTCATCTATGTATATGTATATCCTTATTAATTCATTTCCAGCTTCTGCTTCTTTTCTAATTTCTTCTCTATTTATTACTGCCATTCTTGCAAAAATTATTATCATGAATATATATCCAAGAACCATTAAAACTGTAAGAAGCATTAATGCTGGAGAATGTATTCCAGATTTTTTCCTATATATTTTCTTATTTTTATTCATTTTAAATTTAATTAATTTATTCATTTTTCATTTCACCCCATTGCTTTTCTCCTTCCAAGCATTCAGCTTGGAATGGAGAGCTAATGAGATGGAGGGACTGCTTCTTCTTTACTTGGAATTTCATATTTTGAAATGAATAAGTTTCCATTTGTTGTATGAAAAACAATTAATCCAACATATTTTTCAAAGTTTTTCCAATTGTTCATATAAGCAGGTAATCCCAATTGATTTGGATTTAGATTTTCTCTACTTCCTCTCTTTATTTCTAAATCCATTGTTCCTTTAATCCATAAGCTCCCATCCTTAGCAAAAATGTAATAATAATCTATTATAACATCATATCCTCCATTATTTACGATTAGAATATTTGTAGAGCTTGAAGGTTGCCATCCCTGTTCTCTTGTTATAGTTCCATTAAAAAGATAAATCTCCAATTTTTCTTTTATTTCTTCATTCTTTTCTATATGTTGTCTTCTTTCTGCTCTTTCTACAACTTTTATTAAACCAATTAAAATAAATAATCCTGCTATTAAAAACATTACCATTACTATTGCAATTATTGGATAAAGCAATACGCTAATTCCTTTATTTTTTCTATTTATNTTATTCTTCATTTAAGAACACCTTTCTTAAATAATAATTAAATACTATTGAATAAATTACAATGAATGAGAAAACTATTACAGTTATCCAATACGAATCTTCTTTTAAAACTATNGGATCAATNGTTGTAGTATAAACTGTTGTTTTTGTTGTAGTGTAAGGAGAAGCAAATGTAAGAGTATATTTATATGTTATCGTTGAAGTTATTGTGNTNATAGTAATAAATTGTTGTATATGGCCAAACACCTATATAACTTATATAAGTAGAAGTTGAAGTTGTTGTAGTCGTAGAATAGCTTGTGGAGGTAGTTGTTTTATAAGAA
>QNVI01000034.1 GCA_004348015.1 Thermoproteota archaeon
GCAATTGGTCCAAAAAATGGAGATATTCTAAAAGTTAATGGAGAGATTTTAGGAAAACATATGGTAAGAAGTGCTTTAATGGAAGTTTTATCTGTAAGAGCTAAACCAATATGTATATCTTGTGGATTATGTGTAGAACCAGAACCTACTGGAGAGAGCATAATTAGAGGAATAAAGGAAGAAATGATAAAAGTAGGACTTAATCCTAACGAGGATCTTGTTATAAGTACTGAAAAGAATTTTCCAACTAATCAAACAGGACTTGGTATTACTGCTATAGGATTTGCTTCAAAAAAAGATTTGCTTATTGGAAAGTCAAAGAAAAATGATTTAATTATTAGTATTGGTCTACCTTCAGTTGGAAAAGAAGTTTTAGAAAATAGAGATAACATTGTAGAGATTGAAGACATATTGACTTTATTATCTATGGATTTTATTCATGGAATTATTCCAGTTGGTTCTAAAGGGATACTATATGAGGCAAATATATTAGCGAAAGAATCTAATCTTAAATTAAAATTTTTCAATGATATAAAATTAGATATAAGAAAATCTGCTGGTCCAAGTACTGTTGTACTTGTTACACTAAAAGAAGAATATATTGATTTAATTAAAAGTAAAATCAATAAACCAATACATGAAATAGCAATATTGTACTAAATTAATTTTTTAATTCTTTTATGTATTCTTTTGCTTTTAAATATTCATCAAAAGTATTTATATTAAAAACTACTTCAAAATCATTCATTACTAAGTAAGCTTCTTCAATATATTCTTCATCAATTTTTGCTTTATCAATAATATTTATACCACATGGAACAAATTCTTCATTATTAATTTTCATTATATAAGTTGGTACTAAATTATAAATTAATATATTTTTTAAAGGTGTTATTACAGTAAGAGAGGGCTTTCCTTTTTCTATATACTTACTAATGATAAAATCAATAGTTCTCGACGTAATAAATGGAAGATCTGCTGATATTATAATGAAGTATCTACCATTAGAATTTTTTATTGCAAATTTCATATCATCATGATAATCTTTTCCACTTGTTTCCAGTATATCAATTCCTTTAATTGATTTCAAGTAATTTTTTGTATTCATAGTATTGGGAGAGACAGCTACAATAATTTTGTCTATTAAAGAGGAATTTTTTACTGCATCTATTACTCTTTCAATTAAAGTTTTTTCTCCTAATTTCAATAATGGTTTTTCAATTTTAATATTCATTCTTGAACTCTTTCCGCCAGCCATTATAATTGCAGTAAATTTCATCTTTAAAACCTCATTAAGAATAATAGTAGCAAGCAAATAATTCTTGAAAACTCATTTGTACAGCCAAGCATATCTCCATTAATACATCCAAAAATTTTATGTAAGGCATTAGTCCAAAATATTGAAAAAATTATAATTGAAATAAAAATAATAAAAATTTTAATATTGATTAATATAGTAGCTAATGGTAATAAAGAACCGAGAATAATATTTCTATATTTCTTCTCTCTAAATTTCATTATGAAGATTCTTCCCATGCCAAATTCACATGGTCTTCCCATAAAGCTGACTAGTAAAATTGATAATTTTGCAAATATTTCAGCAATTATTAATGAAATAAGAATGTTATTTATTAATGTAATTAAAATAAGACTCATAGATAATACCATATAAAGTGAAAATAAGCCACCAATACCATGATGTTTATCATGTAATATTCTTAATTTTTCATCTTTATTTCCTTTGAAGATTATTGCATCGCCTAAATCTAATACACCATCTAAATGATGTAATCCTGTGATTATTAAAAGACAAAAAAGTGTAAGTAATCCTACTAATAACTTTGGAAGAAATAGAGAAAATATAGTACCAAGTAGACCACTAATGAGACCAATTATTGCTCCAACTAAAGGAAAAAAGTATGAATAATATGCTATTTCCTCTATGCTACTACTATTAACTGGAATTATTGTTAAAAAGGAAATAGTTGAAATTAATCCTTTTACTATTCTCATGATTNTATTTCCTCAATCATATAAGAATACATTTTACTTGATGCTCCTGCTAATAATCCACCTATGACATCATCTACAAAAGGAGGTAAATTCTTTAGAATGCCTGGCTTTTCTCTATCAAATCTATAAAATTCAAATAATCCATTATATCCTGCAATATACATTGCAATAGAAATTCCTAAAATTTCATCAGCAACTAAATCTACAGGATCTTCTTCATACTTATCAGCACTTACATTAGGAATCAAACCTCTTTTTCCATCTTCATTTAATCTAAGACCTGCCATTACTAATGAGCTTACATTTATATCATCCATTACTTCTAATAAAATTCTTTTGAAAATTTCTTTAGCTTCTTCTTTTGAATAATTAGGATGTGGTACATAAATTTCCATAGCAGCTGAAATTAAATCCTCAAGTATTATACCACGTTCTTTTAATCTTAATAAAAGTTTTCTTTCAGTTTTTATATTATTGCATATTAATGTATTTTTTAAAGCATCTTCAACACATGAAGCAATTAACCATCCTAATTCAGTAGCACTACCTGCATACTCTAAAGTATCTCCTTTTCCTAAAGACACTATAGCTAAAGCATCTGATGATGTGCCAGTTGCTTGCTCATAACTTTTAACACTTCTTATGTCAAAGGAAGAAAGAACCTTGCATTTAGCCTCTGTAATTGTTGTAATAGCATTAACCATACAACTTTCTGTCATTTCTCTATCAACAATAACAATAATATTAATAGTACCAATATTTGAGGTATTATTTTTTATTATATTCCAATCTGTTATTGAAGATGCATTTGAAATTCCTGCAGTAGTAATTGCTAATACCTTTATATTGGAAGATTCTTTCTTTACAATTCCTGTTTTCATAAGATCTGCTCCAGTCATTAAGCATACAGCATTACTATCTACATTTTTATTTTTATAATATGCAATAGGATCATAATAGAAATCCTCTGGTATCCATAGATTTATTATCTTATTAGAAAATCTTAATCCTCCATTTATTGGAGCTGAACTTAATACTTTAATTGGTTTTTTACTTTCAATAACAATATGTTCTCTATTTACATCAATTTTTATATCATCAAAAAATATCACAATATCACCTCTAATAATGAAGAAATAATAATAGTAATAATGGCAGAAATTGTAAATATTTTTAGAGCATCTTTAATTTTCTCTAATGATGGCATTTCTTTTCCTCCCTCAATATAGTATTCATTAGGCTTTCTAAGCCATATGTTTAATGCTCCAGCTATTGATGCCATAGACCATCCTGCATTTTTACTCTCAGTAACTGAATGAAACTTTATAGTAGTAATAATAGAGCCTCTCCAATTTTTCCTCAATATAAAAGCAGAAATTGTAAATAATATAAAAGCAATTCTAGCAGGAATATAATTTGCTAAAGTATCTAATTTTGCAGAAAACCAACCAAATTTAATATAACGTTCATTTTTATATCCAACCATTGAATCTAATGTATTTATAACTCTATATGCAACTGCACCTGGAAGACCAAAAATTACATAATAAAATATAGGTGATAAAAATCCATCAACAAATCCTTCTGCAATCGTTTCAATTGTAGCTGATGCAATATGAGATTTATCCAATGTTTTTGTATCTCTCCTTACAACTAATGATAAAAATCTTCTTGATAAATCTATATCTGTATTCATATATTTCATTATTGGAATAACATGTCTAAACATACTATTAAATGCAAAAGTCATTTTTAGTATTAAAACAGATAAAATAAATTCTAACCACCATATATTGATTAATCTTATTAAAAATGTAAAAGATGTAAACAAAACAATTGAAGATATTGCAAGTAAAGCCCCTGCTAATTTTTCATTTTTTATTTTCCTAAAATAATTCTCCATTTTTTCTATAAACTTTCCAATCCAAACTGTAAGATGAAAATAATTTGGAGGTTCTCCAAATATTAAATCAATTAAAAAAGAAGAAATTAGTATCAAGGAGGCATCACTTTTAATACTTCTTTTCTTATTTTCAAAATTTCTTCAGGATCTATTTTCTTAGCATTAATGCCTAATAATTTTTTAACTAATATATCAGAAATATCTTTTCTATGAACCCATATACAGTTAATACAAGACCATACAAAACTACCATCTTCTCTTTCTATGAATTTTCCTCCAGTATAATTATCTAAACAAGGATAAAAATAACAAAAACAAAATCTACAATCTTCAACTTTTAAATGACATTTTCTCTCAATACATACTGGATTATTTGGATAAAGTTTTTTCATTGAATATGTTATATTTTTTAAAGCTCTGACTAGTATGAAATTTTCTTTTTCTCTTCTAACAGCTATTCTAATATAAGGTTCACTCAGTCCTCTTACTGAACTTAATTCTCTAATTAGAACACCATATGATAATAATCTCCATTTCAAATTTTTTGGTGAGAATTCGCTATTCCTTATATTAATCATAAAGAAATTTGTACTTGATGGAATTGGAGAAAATCCTTCAATTGATTTTATATTATTGAAGAGTTTTTCCTTCTCATTAAATATTTCTTTTTTTGACCATTTTAGGAAATCTAAATCCTCTAAAGCAGAAATTGCAGCTAATTCCTCTAATATTCCTATTCTCCAACTTATAGCAGTTTGATTAAATTTTTCAGTAAGACTTGAATGACATAGAGCATAACCAACTCTTAAACCAGGAAAACCAAATGCTTTTGTAAGAGATCTCAAAACAAAAAGATTTTTAAAATCCATTGTTAATGGAGCTAATGTTTTAATATCCTCAGAGAGCTCATAATATGCTTCATCAACTATTACAAAAATTCCTTTCTTTTCTGCAATTTCAATAATTTCAATAATTTTTTTATAATCTAAGATTTCACCAGTAGGATTATTTGGATTACAAAGAATAATACCACTTATTTCATTACTTTTAATTATTTCTGAAATTTTTTCTAAATTTAATTTAATTCCAATAGGTTCAATAAAAATGATTTTTAGTCCTAATGCTTTTGCTGCTGCTTCATATTCACTAAATGTTGGAGTAGGAATAACTATTGATTTCTTTAAAAATCTTGTAAATATAGAATGAATAAGTTCTGTAGCCCCACATCCAACTATAATATTATTATAAGGAAGATTAACATAATTAGCTATTGCTTCTTTTAATTTAGAATAATTCCTATCAGGATAGTATTTTATAAGATCTAATGAAGATCTTATTGTTTCAATAACTTTAGGTGGAGGGCCATATGGGTTTAAGCTTGAGCTAAAATCAATTATATTATGAGGTGAAATTCCAATTTTATTAGAAATTTCAAATATATCACCACCATGATCTATCATTTTCTTATCACCATAAATTCTTCTATTTTTAACATACATCGATTCCATTCTTCTAAAATCTCATAATTTTTCACAATTATTTTTCCTTGCATTATTGGAGCATCTAATACTAAAGTATGATATTCCCCATATTCTCCACAAAAATCAATATAAGAAAATTCCTTTATCATATCTTTATCAATTATTTTTCCAATTAAATTTTTATTAAGTTTTTTAACATCTAAGTCACATATAATTGCCTTAATTCCATAATTTATTTCACTAATTAAAATATCATAAGAATTCCCCCATAATGGAGCATAAATATTAATATTATTTTCTTTACATAAGTTCTTATACCAATTCAATTGCTCCTCTGAATTTACATTACCAACTATTATACAATTAATATTAAGTTTTGAAAATAAATTACGTAATTGTTCATATTCCTTTCCTTCTTTTAAATGTAATGTATAGAGAGGAATTCCTATTAAATTTGCAATAGTCCTTACAATATCGATATTAATTTCATGTACATTTGGTCTTGGAAAATCATGAGTATTAAACAAGAGATAATCAATTGATAGCCCATTTTCTTTAGCCTTCATAATAGAAAAAATAGAATCCTTTCCCCCAGAAAAAAATGCTAAAACTTTTGAATTAGAGGATTTCATTTTTATTTCATTATTAAAATTTTTAGCATTTTTAATAATTTCAAACATATTGAGCCCCTAAATAAAAACCACAGTATTTACAGCGTATATTATCAATTGGAGATTTACAATATGGACAATGTTTTTCATTTTCTTTTGCTCTCGGAGGTAAACCAAAAATTTCCCTATATATTTTAAAGAAGTAAATTTGTTCCCTATTCCAAAATCTTATATTTTCTTTTAGAGCTTCTTTTTCAATTTCTTCTGCTTCCTTACCAAGCATTTTTAGCAAAATACTTGAGATATTTACACTTCCACTTCCAATTTCTATAGGTTGTTTATCTCGCCATGCTATTTCAGAAAAACCAAAATTATCTAATATACATCTTAAAATCCATTTACCATATACTTTTCCATCTTTCTTATTTATTTTCCATTCATAAGGTATCTTTTTTGCAAATTCAATTATTTCTTCATTAGTAAAAGGTTGAATAACTTCTACTCCCAATGCTTTTCCAATTATTCCTGATGAGAAATACCAATTTCTTGTTAAAAATTCTATGTAATTATTTAATTCCTTCTCATTCATGCTTATCATGTAATCATAACCTGCAAAAAGTTCATCTCCTCCATCACCAGTCATGACTTTTCTTATTCCTTCCTCTCTAAATTCTTTTAATGTAATGTATATAGTAATATTATTTCTTATTTCAATATGATCAAAAGTTTTAGTAATTTTTATAATATCTCTTATAGCATTGATTGCTTCTTCTAATCCATATCTTTTAATTTTATGCTTAATCTTTATTTCTTTAGATATAAACAATGAATATTTTTCATCATTTCCTCTATCAAATATAGCAGTAATACCGTAAATTGGAAAATGTTTTGATGCAATAATTGCTATTAAACTACTATCTATACCACCTGAAAGTAATACTCCCTCAGGATTATGATATTTTATTACTTTAGATAATAAATCAACTAATTCAAACATAACAATCCTCCCTTTTAATATCTCTTTTTGGTATTATAATTGGATAATTTTCAAACCATTTTATAGTAGCATTAATTCCATATACATCATAAATAAGCTTTTCATTAATTATATCTCTTGGTCTTCCCATTGCCACTATTTTACCATTATTTAAAACAATGATTTTATCACAATATGATGATGCTAAATCAATTTCATGAGCAGTTATTATTACAATTTTACCATTTTTACTCAAAGATTTTAATATCTCCATTATTTCAATCCTATACTTTAAATCAAGATATGCAATTGGTTCATCAAGTAAAATAATGTCTGTTCTTTGTACAAGAGATTTTGCTATAAGAACTCTTCTCTGTTCTCCACTACTTAAAGTAGTAAAATCTCTATCATAAAGATGATATACTTTAAGTAATTTGAGAAATTCTTCAGTAGATTTTATATCTTCTTCTTTTTCCCACCAAAGACTTTCTGTTCTATTTCTACATCCCATAAGAACAACTTCATAAACTTTCATATTAAATCCAATTGGCCAATTAGGAAGTAAAGCTGAAACAATTTTTGAATATTCACTATTAGTATACTCATCTATAGGTTTTCCAAATATTATAATTCTTCCTTTTGGAATAATACTTCGTGCAATACATTTTAAAAGTGTAGTTTTTCCTGCACCATTTGGTCCAATAATTCCTAACATTTCTCCTTTATTTACTTCAAATTTTATATTCTCTAAAATTTTTGATGAATTAAAATAAACAGTTATTCCATCTACAATAATTTCACATTTCATATTTACCACCTTTCTTCATTAAAAGATAAATGAAAAATGGCACACCTATCATAGATGTAATAGTACTAATGGGCATTTCACCAAATGGATTAATGTAACTTTTAACAATATTATCAGATACTAATAATAGAAATGCACCAGTAAGACCCCCCAAAGGTAATACAAATCGATTATCTGAAGATATCATTAATCTAATCATATGTGGAGCTATTAGACCTATGAAACCTATTATTCCGCTAAAAGCTACACAAGAAGAAACACATAAACTTGAAATCAATAACATTAAAATCCATAATCTTCTNGCATTTATTCCAAGTTGTGAGGCATGTTCTTCACCCAATAAGAGGATATTAAGATCTCTTGCATTAATAAAAAGAAATATGGAACAGAAAAGAACTATTGGAAATGTGACTATAATATCAGACCATTTTGATGTAGAAAAAGAGCCATAAATCCAATAAATTATTCCATGAGCTTTTTCTTGAGCTAATGTAATAATAAATATGAGAATAGCACTTGCTAGAGTACCAATTGCTATACCTGCAAGAATAAAACCAATAGGACCTGCTTTTGCTTTTTTTGCTAAAAATATTGTTAATAAAATTGAAGAAATGCCTCCAATAAATGCAAAAAAAGGAATAAAATATATTGAGATATTTGGTAGTAAAAATGCAATAGCTGCACCAAGAGCTGCACCAGAGGACATTCCTGTAATATAAGGATCTGCTAATGGATTTCTTGTTAGAGATTGAATAACACCACCAGAAACCCCAAGAGAAAAACCTGTAATCATAGTAAATAAAGCTCTTGGAAGTCTATAATTGAATATAATAGTACTTATTGTTTTATTTTTCTCAGGATTTATTAAATTTTCAAAAACTTCCATTGGAGATAGTGGAAAAGAGCCTATCATTAATGAAAATAAAAATGATATAAAAAGAAGAATAAATAAAAAAAATGAAAAAAATAATAGTCTTACTTTTCTTTGTTTTGCTAATCTTAGCATTAATTATCGCCTAATTATATTTTCATAATTGCTTATGAAGTTGGGAACTGTAATATTGAATAATTGTGGATGAAGAATATATGCTAATAATATAGTTGCATCAGTAACTCTTGGACCAGGTCTTTCTATTGCATTTGCTGCATTTCCTGTTAAAATATAAATTCTATTATTCTTTACAGCATTAATTTCACTAAAACCTGGTATGCTCTTTATATAGTTTAGTAATTCTTCAGGAGGTTTTGGAAGTGCCATTGAACTAAATATAATTACATCTGGATTTCTAGAAATAATTTCTTCAGGATTTGTAATAAACCATCCATTTTTATCATTAAATATATTAACTCCACCTGCTATTGATATTAATTCATTAGCATATGTTCCATTTCCTGTTGTCCATAAGGGCTCTAACCATACTAAGTATAATACTTTTTGTTTGGAAACTTTAGAAGTCTTAGAAGTTATTTCATTTATGGTATTTTTTATTTGATTGATTAGTTTTTCTCCTTCTTCCAACTTTAAGGTTATTTTTGATATTTTATATATGTTATTCATTATTTCTTCTATACTTGGTGATTCTAATGCAATAACTGTAAGTCCAAATCCTTCTAAAGTTGATACAAATTTCTTTTGTAAACTTGCATCAATAAATACAATATCAGGATTTAAAGAAGCAATTTTCTCACAATTAAGAGTAGTAACTCCACCAACTTCAGCAATTAATCCTTTTTCCTTTAGCTCTAAAACTAATTTTGGATAATCTGAATATTTATCTACACCTACAATTCTATCAGAAAGATTAAGAGCAAATAACATTTCTGTTATTGAAGGGGTACATGATACTATACGCATAGGTTCTGAATTAATGGTAACAGTTCTTCCAAGAGCATCTTTTATTATTATGGGATAATAAAAGCTTTTGAAGGTTTCTAATTCTCTTTTTGTAGAAGAAATTTCATCTACTAAGTTATTTAATTTATTGCTAAGAGAAGATAGACTAAGATCTATATTGGAGACATTGTTGTTTATTGCAAAAATCATAGCAGTATTAAGGACTCCTAGTATTAGAGCAATAATAATTAATGTAGATATGTATTTCATTATAAATCACCATATGGATGGTATATCCATCCAAAAATTCTTATTAAAATCCTTTATATATTTTTAACTATTTTTTAATATAGTTGGTGAAATAAATGAAATTAAGATTAATTGTAGATGATAAAGAAATTTTTCTAAATGATTTTGTTAATAATATCTTAGGAAATATGATAATAAGTGCAGTAATGACTTTAAAAGGTGTAAATGAGAATTGGAGAAATATTAAGATTGAAATTGAAAAAAATTAATTATATTGAAAAACAAGGAGAAGGNCTATCAGCAGTTTCTGAGTAGTTAACTTTATATAACTCTTATGTGTATACTCAGTTTGTGGAAGTTATTTTAGGAGTTCCCTTCGGCTATGAGCTTAACGAAGAAATNAGAAAGCTCCTAGAGGATTTTAGATGTATGGTGAACTTCTGTATAGATTATGCATATAGGAGGNGNATAACNTCCTATGCTAAGCTCAGGAAAGGAGTTTATGAGGATTGGAAGCGAAAATGGAATTATTCAACGCATTACTGTCATTCAGCATGTAAAATAGCCTTAGCAATATTGAAAAACTATAGAAAGAAACATAAAGAGGGAAAGCCTGAGGCCAAGAAGCTATTCATGCAATTAGACCCAATGCTCTACAAATTCTATGGAGATAAAATAAGAATTTCAGTTAAGCCTAGAAAGTTTATATTCATTGATTTAAAGTATGGTGAATATCAAAAGAAATTCATAGAGGCTTGGAAAGAGGGAAAGCTTAAAACTGGTGAAATAACGATAAATGAAACCAAAATAATAATTCCATTCAAGAAGGAAGTTGATTTACAGAATCCGAAGGACTGGATAGCTATAGACATAAATGAATCCAACATTACAACAGTAAGTTAAAATCCCCATGTTATAAGGGTAGAACATGAGCTTAGAGCAATTCACACAACCTACTTCAATATTAGAAGAAATATTCAGAAACTTGCTAAGTATAAGCCTAAAACAGCTCAAAGATT
>QNVI01000035.1 GCA_004348015.1 Thermoproteota archaeon
AAATATTAGAAGAAATTAAACCTTATGTAAAGTCTAAGATCATTGTATCAGTTGTTGGATTAGTAACTACTAACTTTATTGAAAATATACTAGGTAATAATGTTAGTGTTGTTAGAGTAATGCCAAATATTCCTAGTCTTATTGGCTCAGGTTTTAATTTGGTTACATTTGGTAAATTTGTAAAAGCTGAAGAAAGAAAACAAATAGAAAAAATGCTATCTTATTTAGGTGAATATCGTGAAATTGATGAAGATAAAATGGAGCTTTATACTATAATTTGTGCTGCAGGACCTACATACTTCTTCCCATTTATTGATGTACTTATTAATTTTGGAGTAGAAAATGGATTAGATGAAAAATTAGTAAGAGAAGCAATAGCTTTAACTTTAAAAGGAACTGCAGATATGATCTTAAAAGTTCCAAAACCTATTGAAGAATTAAAAAATATGATTGGATTACAACCTTTAAAACCAAAAGAAGAAGAATTAAAGAAAATATTTAAAGAAATACTTAATAAAACATTAATTGATTTAAATGAAACGAGAAAGCAATATATTAAATAATTTTTTTATTTTTTGTTTTATCAAAAATCATTTTTAAGCTATTGGCAAAAGTGGTCTTTTGCCTACTATCAAGTAAAAGTATTACTTTTACATAAAAACTAAAGGTATATATGTATGGCATTTTTTACCTATAATTTATGAAATGTGTGGCATATGTGAGAGTATCAACAAAAGAACAAGATGAAGAAATTCAGAAGAAAGCAATAGAAGAATTCATAAAGACAAGAAATATGGAAATTATTAAATGGTATATTGATAAGGGAGAATCAGGTGCAAAATTATTTAAAGAAAGACCAGGAGCTTCTCATTTATTAAAGGAAATTAATGAATTAAAACCTGATTGTATAATCTCATGGAGCTTGGATAGACTTGGAAGAACAATGCTTGATACACTCAATATAATAATGGAATTTGAAAGCAAGGGAATAAAAATAATTACTATAAAAGAAGAATGGCTTCAAACACTTGATAATAATATAAGAAAATTAATAATATCCATACTTTCATGGATTGCAGAATTTGAAAGGAGAAGAATAAGAGAAAGACAAGAAGAAGCCTGGAAGCAAGGAAAGCAAAAAGGAAGACCACAAAAAGTTACTGATGGATTGATTTTACAATATATTAAAAAATATCAAGGATTAAGTAAAAAAGCCATATGGAAATTATTGAAAGCAGATGGCTATGATATTAGTTATGATAGATTTATTAAGAGGATAAAGAGGATATCAAAAAAATCAAAATAGCTAAAATCCTTCAGCTATTATAATATCATTATATCTAAAAATGAAGAGCTAGATGTATAAATTCAAAAATTATAAAATCGTATACTTGAGTTTTTAAATTTTTTATAATAAAAAAATTTTACATAAAAACCTAAGAATAAGCCTATA
>QNVI01000036.1 GCA_004348015.1 Thermoproteota archaeon
TATTTTTATATGTGAAGAGTTTTTCAAAAGTACTTTCAAATAGGGCTATATACTTAGCTACAATTACCACTATTATCTTATTGATCGTGATTTTTACTACTCTAATAATGCCTATATTTGAATTTGAATTTTCTACAAATACGATTATTAGTTCTGCTTATCCTATTCTTGATGTAATTCTTCTTTATATTGCAATATTAGGTCTCTTAATATTTTATAAGGGAAGAATTGGCAAATCATGGTTTTTATTAGTCTAGGTCTCATTTTATATGTAATAGGTGATCTGTTTTTTAATTATTTTATTACATATGGAGGTTATTATTGTGGACATCCATTAGAGCTTTTCTTTCATTTTGGTTATTTATCGCTAATTCTAGCATTTTATATTCATATAAAGGAATTATGAGGTGTTGTCTTTGAAATTTGATGAAGAATTTAAATGGATTCTTATTGAAGCTATAGATGAAGGTTTAAGATCTATAGTAGGCGAAAATGGAAAGAAAGTCATATACTATCATCTTAAAGAATTATATGGTCTTGAAAGAGAAGAAATTTCAGAAAAACTTGAAGTTTTTGCTGAATATATAAATAAAATATTTGGATTAGGAGCAAGAATCATTGAAATAGCAATTATAAAAGCTCTATGTCTTAAGTTAAAATTAGAATATAGAGAAAAGAAAGTTAAGTTTGTAGATTATATAGAGGAATTATATAAGGAATATATGAAGAAGTATAAGAAAAAGTAGTAGATTTTCTAGAGTATTATTAAATCTCTATTCAGAAAAGCTTTAAGTAATTTTTAAAATATTAAATAGATTAAAAATTATTCATTAGGAGAATTAATAAAATGAAAAGCAATAAATTCATTATAAGTATTACTCCTGATATAGCTTTGGATTTAGGATATACATATGCTGGTGGACTTGGTGTACTAGAAGGTGATAAATTTTATGCTGCTTCTAAATTAAATTTAAATTATATAGTATTTAGCTTATTCTATAAAAATGGTTATGTGGATTATGATTTTGATACTAATGATAATCCAATTCCCAAACCTCAAATACAATCTGAAGAATTTTTAAAAAGTTTAAAATTTTCTGATGAAATAAATATTCAATTAAGAAATGAAAATATAAAAGTTCAAGTATTAGAATATATTAAAGGAAATTCCAAGGTAGTATTTTTTAATCCTATATCTCCTGAATGGACTACAAAACTAACTGAAAGATTATATATTGAAGAAAATCAGGAAATTCGATTTTTTAAATATGTTTTACTTGCGAAATCTTCAGCTACATATATAAGAAAGAATATTCCATTAGAAGACATAGAATATATAGATTTACAAGAAGCATATGCTGCTGTACTTCCATTAATACTAAGAATACCTGGAAAATATAGAATGGTAATACATACAGCAGGCCCATGGGGGCATCC
>QNVI01000037.1 GCA_004348015.1 Thermoproteota archaeon
AACATTATCAACTACTCAAACATTAACAAGCTATATTCCAACTACCTACACCACGACATATGCAACAACAGGAACTGCAACTATTACTACAACAATTCCAACAACTATAACAACTACTAAATCAACTACTCAAACAATAACTTCTTATATACCCACTACTCTCACTTCTACAATAACTACTATACAACCAACAACTGTAACGCAAACTACTACAAGAACAGTAATTAGAACTACTTATACAAGCTATGCTTCTACTACAATAACTCTTACTTCACTTAATACTCTTTACTTTAGAGGAGATCAATGGACAATAAATGAATTAACTGCTTATCAACTTTCAAATACTCAATCAAATATTGAAAAATATGCTTCACTTAGACAAAGCATAGGAGCGGGGACTTCGTTTAATGGATATTTTGGAGTAAGAGTATGGAAAAGATATCAAACTAATGGATTATTTGGAATATGGTACGATAGATATGATCTTAGTGGGAATATAATAGCAAGATTACTTCATCCTATAATAGATTTCACAGATATCAATCCTGCTGGAAAAACAGATTATTATAGTGGAATTATAACAGGATATATCTATGCTCCTTATAGTGAAACTTATACTTTCTACGCTACAAGCGATGATGGAGTAAGATTATATGTAAATAATCAAAAAATAATAGATGCTTGGACAACTGGTAGTAAAACAGTTTCAGGAAGTATAACTTTAAATGGAGGGCAATGGTATCCAATAAGAATAGAGCATTGTGAATACACAGGTTCAGAAAGATTATTATTAGAATGGAGTTCCCCAAGCATTCCAAGACAAAAGGTTCCATATGATAAATTGAAATGCTTTGCAGAAGACGAAATAACTTCTGGTTCTCCTGTTGCAGTAGCTTCGCAAAAATGGGTAACAGAAACTCCTACATTTTATACTATTTCTGCTACTTGGAATAGGCCAGATGTTTATCTTTATCCTTCAGATTCTTCAATAGTAGTAAGAGTATATGGAAAAATAACAGGAAATGGAGATACAGGATGGATTCAATTAGCAGAATTTACAACTTCTCAAATTGGACTTGAGAAACTACCTGCTTCAACATGGAAAGTATATTATGTTGTTAAAGTTTGGATTGAAGGATTTTATTATTATATTCATTTTGATTTCTATTGGGGAACAACAACAAGAAATTCAAGAATAGAAAATTTTGTCCCATCTACTACTATAACTACATCTGTCCCTGCTACTACAATTACAACAATAACAGATTATTTAGGATCAATCTTCATTGGAGAAAAAAGTCCAATTTTCTTAATTACATTATGCATTATAGTAGTTTCTATAACAATTGAAATAAAAGAGAGGATAAAAAATGGAAAACAAAAATAA
>QNVI01000038.1 GCA_004348015.1 Thermoproteota archaeon
GATAATAAAATCAATATGAAATAATAAATCATCAATATTTTGAAGATATCATTAAGATTTTCTGGTCTATCTTTTTTAATGATTTTTCTATTGAAATTAACAAAAATAATTAAAATTTTCTTCGGTAATGGTATTAAAAATGATGTCTTATTTATATATTCTTTATATTTATCCCCATAGATTTTAATCATTTTCATTTCCTCACTTAATGCTACTGCTATAATTGTTATCATTACAATTAACCAAATTATAGAAGGTGATGGAAAATATCCTCCTCTTACAGGTGAAAATATGTATTTATCATATATTAAAAGTGCATATGTCCATATTAAAAATCCAAGATATTGTGGATGTCTAGAATATTTATAAATTCCCCATGTTATAATATCAGAATTAATAAACTTTCCATAAATCCAATTTGAACATGAAATAAAAAATATGATAATACCAAAAAGTAATATTATGAAAAATAATACAGTATCAATAATCATTCCTATATTAATTATATTCTTAGTTATTATCATAATAAAAGCAAAAATAATAATTCTCAAAATATCATATGGTAAATAGACTATATTTCCCAATTCAAGAATGTATTTTGTATTGTATATTTTTCAAAAAATGTTGCTCCAGGAGATAAATCTATTATTGGAATCCATAAAGTTCTTAAAACTCCTATTCCTGCTAAAATAAACATTGAAGATGCAAAATAGCTAAATGTTGGAAGATATAACATTATAGATCCTAAAAATGAAAACTTCCATTTTCTTAATAAAAATCCAAGAATTATTAATGCTATAATTATTATTAAGCTAATATATCCTAATGGTCTTATTGTATTAACAAATCTTAAAGCTTCTTCCCAATTAAAATGAATCATATAATCAGGAAATAAATTAATGATAAGCTTATTGATAGTTAATGGAAGAACAATTGTTGAAATAAATAATGCTATAGAAAATAATAATGATAAAACTATGGATAATATCATTAAGTATTTATTTTTAATTTTCATTACAATCATATTTTATTTTTATATCATTACTTAAGAATTTTATTTTCAAAGTTAATATTTTTTAACAAAAAATAAGTAATAATTATTTGCTATAAATTATTGTAACTAATGGTGAATTTAATGGAAAAAAGAGCCATACCGTATCTTACATTTACATTAAAACCAATAAAAAGAGCTTGGATTACTTTATCTGAATGTAATTTTAATTGCAAAGGATGTTTTACTATAGCAAAAAATAAAGTAGGTAGAATTTTATCAGTTGATGAGCTTATTACATTATTTATTAAATCATGCAAATATTTTTACAATAAAGTTATTGATGATGTTGTAATAACTGGTGGTGAACCTACACTTTATCCAGAATATCTTTATTTACTATGTTTAAAATTAAAAGAATTAGGTATAAAAATTACATTATCAACAAATGGCTATTTAATTGATGAAAATTTGATTGAAAAAATTAAGTCACTTATAGATTTCTTTATTGTAGATTTAAAAGCCTATAATGAAGAAATTCATAGATTTTATACAGGAAAAGATAATTTCAATGTATTAAAAGCAATAAGATTATTACATGAACATAGAATAAATTTTAGAGTTGAAACTCTTCTTATTCCTGGAATAATNGATATAAATGAAATAGAAAATATTGCTAAATTCTTAAGTAGTATTGATAGAAANATATATTATAAAATAAATGAATATGCACCTGAATATACTAATGATAAATTTTCTAGAAGACCAACAAAAGAAGAAATGCTTAAAGCATTTAATATAGCTAAAAAATATTTAGATAATGTAATTATTGGAAGAAGCTGTAGAATAGAAAATATAAAAAATGATAAATATGATGTAAAAGAATATGAATATGTAAAGATTTGCTCAAATGAATTATTAGAATATATTAAGAAAAGTGATAAAATTTCAATATCAAAATATAATTGGAAAATAAAATATGTTAGTATGGATGAAATTTTAAATTCATAAGAAGTTGATATAAATGTGGATAAATGGATTTAAAAACTGTAAATTATGCTCTTGGGAATGTGGAGTAAATAGAGTTAATGGTGAAATAGGAGTATGTAGAATAGGATTACCAGAAATTGCAACTATAAATATTTCTATTGCAACAAATAGTATTACTGTAACATTCNTAGGATGTTGTTTTAGATGTATTTATTGTAATGCATATCGTATATCTCAATATCCATCAGTTGGATGGTTTTATAGAGGTTATATTGANCCTGAAAAATTAGCTAATGAGTTAATTAATTTTATGAAATTAAAAAATATTAATGCAATTAGNTTTACTGGAGGAGAACCTACTATTAATATGCCATATATTGAAGAAGTTGTAAATATAGTAAGAGAAAAAATTGGTAATGTAAAAGTAGGATTTGCAACAAATGGTTTTTCATCTATAAATACTATGAAGAGAATGATAGATTTATCATCTTTTATAAGTTTTGAAGTAAAAGCATTTGATGATGAAGTTCATAGAGCTATAACAGGAGCTCCTATTAAACCAGTAATAAGAAATATTGAATATTTAATAAGAAATGGAAGAGATAAAATAAGAGTAATAAGAACAGTAGTAATTCCAGGAATAAATGATAATGAAATTGAAAAAATAGCTGAGTTTATAGCAAGTATTGATGAATCAATACCATACAGAATTATTGGATATAGACCAAATTTTATTCTTTATTATCATCCAGGTCCTTCAAGAAAATTAATGGAAGAGCTTACTGAAAAAGCTAAAAAGAAAGGATTAAAAAATGTTGATTGGTCAGCTTATTATCCAATTGAAATACATGAAAAAATTTTAGAAATATCAAGAAAAATAAATTGGTGTGAAAAAGAAGAAACAAAAATTGCTTATGCTTACTTAAGCTTAGCAGGATGTATTAAGAAAATAAGAGATTGTGGAAATTGTGAATTGAAAAATTCTTGTCCTGCAATGCTTTGGAGACCATGGGCTTTACAAGAATTTTTAAAATAAATCCAAAATAATTATCCAAAGTTAAGCTTATATAGATGAATATTTTTTCATATGTATAGTTATTCATATGAAAGGTCTAATATTATGTGTATGCCAAGGTACATGTCCATCCTTTTCAAAAATGAATATATTTGAAGTGATAAATTACTTTAGGAGAAATAAAAATGTAGATTTTGTAGCAATACATCCACAGTTATGTGCAACTGATGGTGATAACTTCTGGAGGGTATTGCTTAGTAAGAATGATTTAATAGATAAAATAATTGTAGCTGGTTGCGATCCCATTATGCAAAAGAAAATGTTTAGCTGGGTCTTCAAGGAATTAAGCTTTGATGAATCAAAGTTTATTGGAGTTGAAATAAGGAATATGAATACTGAAGAAGCAATTAAAGCTATTGAAAAAGCATTATAGGTGATGTTTAATGGCTAAGAACTGGTATTCTATAATTGATTATGATAAGTGCAATGGCTGTTTAACATGCTATAGTTTTTGTCCTCATGGAGTATTTGAGACAAGATCTGATGGAAAGCCATTAGTAGCACATCCAGAAAGCTGTGTAGAATTATGTAGAGGATGTCAAAAAGTCTGTCCAACAGGAGCTATAAGTTACTTTGGAGACAAATAGAAAATTGTTTTCAAATAAAAATTTATAAGTTTTTTAAGATATTATTCTCAAGGAAAAAATATAGCTTTAGGAGGTTTTAGCAATTCTAATTGATCTTCAGATGATAAACATAGTCTTATGATTATTGTAGGTAATGACTATGAGTAAGAAGATCAAGCTATCAGACATAATTACTGAATTACAAAAGATGGGTAAATGTTGTATAAATGAAAAACTTCCAATTGATGCTGATAAGCTTATTGAGCTTTCTATTGAAGGATTTGATAATGTAATTCATACACTTAAACAATTATCTGAACCAAATAAATTCAAAATCCTTCTTTTATTATATAAAAATGGATCATTACCTGTTTGTGTTATTTCCTATGTTTTAAACTTAGATCAAACATTAGTATCTCATCATTTGAAACATCTTAGAGAGATGNGATTNGTTGAATATGAAAGATTAAATAAATTTAGGTTCTATAAGCTAGCACCAACATCAAAAAGGCTTTTAGATATTATAATGAATGAGCTAAGCAATAAATAATATTTGAATATTATCAAAATATGCTAGATACATTTTATTAATAAAAATTTCTTTCCAAATTTGTATAACAATCTAAAACTTTTTTAATGATTGTTATATAAATAACTATTATGAAGTTAATAACAAAGCATATTCTTTCATTCATATGAACTCATGTAAGGTGAGATTTTATGCATGGATCAAAAGACGCACTTGGTATTGGAATTAGCACAGGTGGGTCATATACGGATGCCGTAATCGTTAACCTTTCTACATGGCAGATCTTATCGAAGGCTAAGTCTCATACGACCTACCATGACCTATCGATAGGCATAATAGAATCTGTAGAAAAAGTGTTGTCCTCAGGAAAAGTATGTAAAGATAATATCAAACTGATTTCATTAGCCACAACATTGGCCACGAATGCGATAATAGAGGGGAAGGGTGGCAAGGTCGGTTTAATATTAATTGGAATGAAGCTAGAGGATTTACGGCTGGCAGTAGGGAGGGATCTTCCCGTACAACGAGTTGTGAGTGTTTCAGGGGGACATGGGCCAGACGGTCGTGAAATCTCTGCTTTAGACATTGCTGCAGTTGAGGAGGCTACAGAGATTATGAAAGATGAAGTTGATTCATTCGTAGTTTCGAGTTACTTCAGCATCAGGAACCCGGCACACGAGCAGACTGCAAAGGATATCATACGCAGNCATTCCTCGAAACCCATAATCTGCGGACATGAACTTTCAAGAGAGCTCGGGATAGGTGAGAGGACAATAACCGCAGTCCTGAACGCAAGAGTCATCCCGATTATCGATCGCCTTATCCGTGATGTGAAAAGGGGTCTAACCAAAATGGGAATAGCCGCACCGCTCATGTTTGTTAAAGGGGATGGGAGTCTCATGAGTGAACAATATGCTCTTGAGAGGCCGGTCGAGGCTATACAATCTGGTCCTGCTGCAAGTGTAATGGGTGGGAAATTCCTTTCTGATAGAGAAGATGCCGTGATCGTTGACATTGGCAGCACTACAACTATTCTGTGTAATTTGGAAAAAGGGTCTTTCAGAATAGAAGAGCAAGGTGCAACCATAGCAGGATGGAGAACGAGAGTGAAGGCCGTTGATAGTGATGCCATTGGAAATGGTGGCGATAGCAAGATATGGGTTAAAGAAAAGAAGCTAATGGTGGGCCCTCAGAGAGTTATGCCTTTGGCATTTGCTGCAAAGCATTTCCCCCAGCTCAAAGAAAAGATCTTAAAATATCATACCACTGAGTTCCTGTCGGTATCGAAAGCGTTGAGAAGATACGATGGGTCTGGTCTTCCCAGAAGAGTTGTTGAGCTCATCTCCAAGAATGAGCCTGTTGCCAGGAAGGAGCTTGAGGAGGAACTAAGAGATATGTTTGTTCTCGATCATCTGTTGGAAAATTTGAGAGAGTGGGGCTATGTCTTAGAAATTGGATTGACTCCAACTGACCTGATGCATATCAAGGATCTTTTCAATGCTGGGGATCGTGAGGCTGCTGAAGTTGGAGCAAGGATCATAGCAGAGACTCTTGGAATCACTATTGATGAGCTTTTCCAGAGGGTATGGGATACGATAGCTGGGAGGATAGCTTTTAAGATCGTAGAAAGAGAATTGAGAAAAAAATTCCCACTATCAAAAGAGTTCTCTGATCTTATAGGATTATTGTTCCAGGGAAGTGTAGGAAATCTAAGGATCAATTTTTCACTCAGCGTTCCAATAGTAGGAATAGGCGCTCCAGCACACATCTTCATTCCAGATGTCGCAAAGAGACTTCACACTGAGTTCATAGTCCCTCCGAACCATGAAGTTGGAGCTGCTATAGGGGCAATAACAGGTAACCTGAAGGTCTCACTCGATTATCTGGTAGAGAAGGAGTTTATATCTGGCGAAGAGAGATTTGTTATCTTTCCGGGAAGGCATATCTTTCAGGATTTGGAAAGCGCACTATCATATGCTGTGGAGCTCGGGAAGAAAGAGGCTGCAGAAAAACTTGCAAGGATAAGTGGAACAGAGAAGTGTTTAGATTTAGGTTCAGATTTGGAATTTAAGATAGATAGAAAGGATGTAGTTATAGATGGTGTCTTCTGGTGGAGCGAAGTAAAAGTTAATGCCATTCTTAGATGTAAACCCTTTTAATAAAATGAAGAGTAAAATGACTTCTTAATGGCTTAATATCATTGCAGATCCTTTTGAAAGAAATCTTTTTATTGAAAGCCAGGAAAGGAGTTTGAGGTTTTCTTAAATTCAATTATAGAAACATTCAGAAAAATTGCCATCAGAATTGATCTTTAGAGGATTGTTTTCAAAAATTAGATAAGAAAAAGCTCAAAGAATATTTGAAATTCTATCCAAAAAGTGTATCAAGAGTCTTAAATAAGCTCCATTTTTACTCTATCGATTGATTTGATCAGAAGTTGAAGAAAATAATGCTTTACCTAAAGATAGAAGTGCTGAAAGAAAGAGCCTGGCTTTTTCATCTGTAGCTACTTCTGAGGTAACATGTGCTGATATCTTATCGCGATAATATTTTTCTAAATCCAATAAAGTCTTAAATAAATCTTCTTTAATCTTACCTTTTTCTTTTAATGCTCTTATTCCATTAGCAAGACCATTATATTCAAGACCGTATTTTTTGCATCCTTCTTTTACTAATGATTCGAAAGCCAATCCACATATACAACAACATGCATAAGAATGACGATATTCGAATTCAGATATAGCTTCCATGATTAGCTGTTGAGTACTTTGTGGTAAATAATTTAGTTCATTTTCATCAATAGGGAAGCTACGTTTTTCATCTTCAAACATCAATTTTTTACCTTTCAAAAAACCCAAAATTTGATCTACATATGATGATAAGATCAAAAAATCATCAGAACTAGTACGAAGATCTTCTGCAGAAGGAATACTCCTTATGGTAGGATCGTCCTTGAAAAAAGATACTATGTCTTTTCTGAGATTCTCATAAATTTTTATTATTCGTTCTATTACATACTCTTCACTAATATAAATAAAAGGGCTTTGAATTGATATATTATATAATTCTGTAATATCGGATTTCAATTTTTTTGCTCTTTCTTCAAATTCAATTATTTTTTCTTTTTTGAAAGTCTGACTCAAATAGGTAACACCTTGTCTTTATTTATTTATATTATGTTGCATCTTAATATTATTTATCAAACTTAAATAACTTTAAATTTTATCTTAAAAATGTAAAAATTGCTTTTAAAGGATCATATCAAAAACGTATTTTTCATTTCTTACTACAAATATTCAAAAACTTTAGTTAAATATGAATGATTGTAAGTATTATGGGAAAGTTTATTTAGCGAAACTTGATCACACGTCTGATCTCATTCATTGAAAATCCTGCTTCTAAAAGAGCATAAATTGCCAAAGCATACTTTGAGCCCATTTTCTTTTCCTTAGGTGGATAATTTATATCTTCTTGAAGAGCGATCCATTTTAATGTCGACAAGAATTTTCCAATTTCTCTTTTCAATTCTTCTTCAATATTATTGAAGTAATATGAAATTATCTTTGGAATGCCCCATCTATAATTAACATGAACTAACTTTATTGTTGCATTAATTAAATACTCTTCTATGACCTTATTTTTTGATCTTAATTCTATGTAAAACTTTGCAAGATCATCATGTGTTGGAACTTTTATGTCTAAAACACCATCTTTCAATATTGCTCTCCACACATAAAAATCATAACTAGATTTTCCATCAGGTATTTGTATAAAAATTTTATAATCATTATAATCTTCAACTAATATGATCCTAAAACTTCGATCACTATAAACTTTAAAATATTCTTCCATTACATCTCTTACATCATCTGGGCTTGGTAAAGGATCAACAATTTTTCCTATTCCATCGATATACTGTCCATTGATTATCCTTTCATATACTAAATCTTTATGTTTTAACCAGTTTGGCTTTTTAGGCATTACCACCACTTCATACTTTCTTTATATTCATTTATTTCCTCATCCTCTCCTGGCTTTCTGAAAATAAATAAGTGCTCATGAGCGATCAGATAAAAATCTGTCCAATATTTTCTATTTTCTGGCTTTTCAACCCAACATTCATCGGCTTTTTTTGCTAGTCCAGTCCATTTCTCTCCTGTTGTTTTTGTATGCCATTGGATCTTAATTACATCTTCTTTTAATATAAAGCCAACATCTAAAAATTTCTGCATTACTCTAAAGGCTATTGGAACATAATGCCTATGTTTTCTTGTATCTCCTATAAGTATAGCACAATATCTTTTTGGTTTTAATACTCTAAAACTTTCCTTAGCTATTTCATACATTCCTTTTAAATATTCTTCTAAACTATAAACCTGAGAAAGATCTCCTTCTATTTTCTTTTCCTTAGAATATGGAATAATATTTGCATAAGGCGGATGTGTGGCTATTAGATCTATGGAATTATCTTCAATTAAATTTAAATTCCTAGCATCGCCATGATATACTTTTATAGTAGGTTCTTTATAACTTGAATCTAATGTTTTATAACTGAAATTTAATCTATCCATTGTAAGCATAACCGCATCATAATTTATATCTACACCTATGGCATTTCTACTCAAAAGCTTACATTCAATAAGTGTTGTTCCACCTCCACACATTTGATCTAAAACTACTTCTCCAGGCTTACTATATCTTAAGATCAAATTTCTAGCAACTTGAGGAGCCCAATTTCCTCTATAATCTCCTTTATGTGTTGCCCAATCTCCTCGATCTGGAAAAGACCAAACTGTTGTTGTTTCTAATGAAAACTTATCTGGTTGATATTTTTCAATTTTATGAGGCTTTCCAATAATAATCTCTTCATCTTCAATATGTACAATATTATGAGTTTTAATGTACTCTACATATTCTTCTTGTGTTATTAATTTCATGGATATGTATTTAGCCTTTAATTCCATAATATTTTCACTTTGTATATATCCACCCATCTACAGTATTCTTTACTAGTCCCTTTTTCTTAAGTTCTTGAAGTCTTCCTCTAACAGTATTTCGATTTATGCCAGTAATCTTAGAAATTTCACTTGCTCTCATTGGTTTATTTTCTTTCTTTAGTAGCTCTAATATGATTATATGAGCTGATTTATCATATTTCATTTTCTATTCCTAATAATAAAGGATCAGTTGATGCTTAAAAACTGATCGATCTCCAATAAATAAAGAATGTTTAAACANAATAGTCTAATTATTGAAAACCAATATAATTTTAAAATGAAAAGACCAGATTAATCAGTTTTTTAAATGCATTATTGAAATGAGGCAACTTATAACTTTATTTTCAAATTAAATCAATTTATTATGAGTTTATACTTTAATGATAGAAATTTAAAAATTTTCATATTTTAATGATACCAAATGATCTATTTATTAAATATGAAATTAAGGAGCAAAAAGTTAGAGTAATCAACATAATATTGAGCCCATCTCTTAATCCCATTCCTCCAACAACGCCCATGCCAAGAGGAAATGCTGGAATGGTATCAATTAATAGGAGAGGGGAACCAACTAAACTGAAAACACTAACAATGTTTTCTTTTAGACTATTTTCATTGGAAATCAAAGCAAGAAAAGAAAACCATTTACTATGACCAAGCGATGAAATTGTATTAAAAAATGTGAATATAGCAAGCAAAATAATCATAGGCTTATCGAAACTTAAACCAGTACCGATATAAATACTATTCCAAAATTTAAATAATAAAAGTATTGTAATCGACGTAAAAATTGATATTCTAAAAATTTTAATTCTAAAAATTTTAATTGCCATATCTTGTTTGCTTTTTTGTGATTTTAAATACAACCACAATGCCATGCTTATTAATACAAAAGAAGGAATAAAGCCAAATATATCAATTACATAAAAGTGATATTTTAAGTCTGGAAGGGACAAAATTATAATCTTTGAAAATAAATGGATAGGATAGATACAAAAAACTAGAATAAATGCTTTCATTATGATTTTAAGCCAACGTATTTTCTTGACCATACTTCTATACTAATTTTTAATTTTTTTAAAAATATAGGCTTATTCTTAGGTTTTTATGTAAAATTTTTTTATTATAAAAAATTTAAAAACTCAAGTATACGATTTTATAATTTTTGAATTTATACATC
>QNVI01000039.1 GCA_004348015.1 Thermoproteota archaeon
TTTTTTTGAATAATTAATAAAAATATATAGAATGGAAAATTAACTCAAGTGAAATCTATTGAAATATTTGAAGCTGCTCGAATTGATGGTTCAGATAGTTTAAAAATGTTTCGTTATATTACTCTCCCATTAATAAAAAATTTGTATTTAGTATGTACAATACTATCAACTATATGGACTTTAGGAGATTTTAATACTGTATGGGTATTAACTAAAGGTGGACCAGCAGATTCTACTCATTTAATATCAACATTAGCTTTTCGTTATGGATTTGAACTTGGTGATTTAGGGATTTCTTCAGCAATGATTGTTTTTGCACTTCCAATGATAATTGCACTAATCTTAATATTACTTAAGTTTTTAAAAATTTAAAGGTGATAAAAATGAATAAGTATATAAAAAATTTTGTGATATATTTTATTGCTATTATAATTTTACTATTTTCATTATTTCCAGTATATTGGATGATTCTTACATCTATTAAAAGGTATGAAGACTTACTTAACCCATATCTTTTTATAACTAAAATTACTTTTGAAAATTATATAAAAATCATTAGCTCTCCGCTAACTATTACAACTGCAATAAATTTTTATCGTTGTATGACTAATAGCATAATAATTGCTTTAGGATCAGTAATCTTATCATTATCTATTAGTATACTTTTAGGATATGGTTTAGCTAGGATGAATTTTAAATTTAAAAGATTGGTTTCAAATGCTTCTCTATTTGTTTATATACTTCCACCTTCATTTTTGGCCATTCCATTTTTTGTTCATATGAGGATGCTTGGATTGGTTAATTCATTAATTTCTGTAATATTAGCTGAAACTATTTTTACAATACCATTTTGTGCATGGATTTTGCGTGAACAATTTAGTAGTATTCCAAAAGAAATTGAAGAATCGGCATACATAGATGGTTGTGGAAGATTGGAAGTACTTTTTAGAATAATATTGCCACTTTCTGCTCCAACTCTTGTAGCAACAGCTACATACATATTCATACGTGCATGGAATGAGTACCAATATGCATTACTTCTCCTTTATTCTAAAGATCTATGGACTTTACCTCTCTTTTTAACAACCTTTTTAGCAGCAGATGTAATTCCTTGGGGAATACTTATGGCAGCATCTGTTTTATATACTATTCCTCCATTAATATTTTATTATGTAACAGAAAGATATATGATTAAAGGATTAATTGCAGGAGCAGTAAAAGCATAAACTAATTATAATTTTATTTTTAATACTTACTTCATTTTTTCTCTATTTACTTTTTATTATCATTAAAAAGAATAGCAAAAATTTAAAACAAAACATAGTAGAAATAAAATATTTAAATCTTAATCCAAAA
>QNVI01000004.1 GCA_004348015.1 Thermoproteota archaeon
AAATAGTAAAGGACAAATGTTTTTAAATTTATCTGAAAATATAAAATATAAATTTTACTTAGAAAAAATTGTCAAATTTTAAAATTGGAAACTTTATTTTATTACTGGTAATTTGTCTATATCATAAGAGATAGTAAATTATAATCTAATGACAACAATCAAGCCTCGCCCTTTAGGGCGGGGAGGAGGTCAGAAAACTTCTGAGATTAATTGGGTCAGTTCAATATTTTTCAACACAAGTTTTCTGGTGACTGGGACGGCTTCTTCATCCCCATTTAATAATAATATAACTAAGTTTTTATTCTTTCCTTTAATTTTTTTATAGTTCCAGAAGTTATGATAGAGGTTATGATAAATTTTTTTGAAGTTATAGTAATTTTTGGGCCATATAATCTTTTGAAAACTTCCCATGATTTGTGATCAATCCTTACGATAATAAAAGGTAATTTTTTAAATACAATTTTTATCTCATGAGGTAATAAAATAGATTTGATATGAAATAATATTTCATGATCATAAGCATTTCCTGAAACTTTAAATAGTATATATCTTGATCTAAATATTTTCATAACTTACTTAATAGAGCTAGAGGATTTAATACATTTATCTTAATTTTTATAACATCATCAAGAAATGAAAGTTTGATTATTCCAAGATAAGCATATTGTTTATCTATTCTTAAAAATATAGACCTATCATCACAATATAATGATGGATTATTTTTTATAAGAGCAAGCTCTTCTTTTGGAATTGATTTGATTATAAATTCAAATATTTCATTTGTGATATCAGGATTATTTATTTCTAGACTTAATAGTGTAATGGGATTACCATAATGACCTTTGACATTTATTTCATTTATAGTAAATAAATTTACTAAGTTTCTAGGTATTATATTAAATATAGCAGATTTTACTTTTTCTTTATCCTCGGTTGCATGTACTATTGTGCTTAAAGAAATAGAATAAATTTTATATTCCTTCATATTTAACATTAGTATTCTCTACTTGGTCTAAGTTTTTCTGCACCCTTACCTCTATTACGTAAACCTCTACTCTTACGTCCTGCAGGAGTAAGACCTCTGAATACTCTTCCTCTTTGTTTTGTAATCCATGATAAATCTTTATCTGAGATTATAGCAGGATGATGCGGATCAACAAGTATCACTTCATACCATGAAAATCGCCCATCAGAAGCTACCCAATAACTCCCTAATACTTCCATATTTGGGAATTTTCTAGCAGCACGCTCTTCAGCAATCCATTGTAAGCTCTTTTTTGATGGATGAATTATTCCCATACGTTTTGGACGCCTACCAGTTCTTGGTCTACTTACATTCATAAAACCTCTTCTAACTCTTACTCTTACCACAATAATACCTTGTTTAGCTTTATAACCAAGAGCTCTTGCTTTGTTTATACGTGTAGGATGATCTATCCTAACAACTGTTGGTTCTCTTCTCCATCTAACTAGTCTCATCATTCTTATAGATTTGAGTATACCTTCATCAGGATTGCGCCACATTTCTGCAAGATATTTGTACATTTTTATCCCCTAGTTAGACGGTTTAAAGAGTTTAATAATATTTTCGGCCATTAAAATTGCACCCTTAATTTGAGCTTCATATGTCTGTGCACCTATATGAGGAGTAGTAATTACATTAGGTAGAGATATTAGTTCTTTTTCCCAATCTTCTTTTGGAGGTTCGTTTTCAAAAACATCAAGAGCAGCACCAGCAATTTTTCCAGTTTTCAAGGCATTAAGTAGATCCTTAGTATTAATAATATCCCCTCTTGAAGTATTAACTATATAAATACCATTACGCATAAAAGAAATTGTTTTAGAATTTATCATATATTTTGTTTGTGGTGTTAAAGGTACATGAATTGTAATTATATCAGAGTTCATTAATAATTCTTCAAGTGATGATGCATAAGTAGCATTAAGTTTTTCTATTTCTTCTTTTATCATATTATAACTGATTATATCATATATAATTATTCTCATACCAAATGCTTTTGCTCTTTCAGCTACTGCTCTACCTATCCTTCCAAAACCAATAATTCCTAGAGTTTTATTAAATAATTCATAACCATATAAGTTCTTCTTTTCCCATAATCCTTTTTTCATAGACTCTATGGCTCTATATGTTCCACGAACTAAATTTAAAATTAGTGAAAATGTAAGTTCTGCTACTGCAATAGTAGACATTTCAGGGGTATTAATCACTTTTATACCTTTTTCTTCAGCAGTTTTAACATCGATATTATCTAGTCCAACACCAACTCTTCCAATGAGTTTAAGTTTTTTTGCTAATTCTATAACTTCTTTTGTTACTTTTGTTCTTCCTCTTACAATTAATATATCATAATTATGGATTATTTTCATTAATTCTTCTTTTGAAATATTTGGAAATTCATCTACTTCAAAACCAGCATTCCTAAGCCTAATTGTGCATTCTTTATCAATATCATCAGCGATTAATACCTTCATTTAATATCCCAAAAATGCAATAATTTATTATATAAAAAAGTTTTTCTCTCTAATATTTTAAGTTATACTAAGATGTAATTATGATTGCAGGAATAGTGGGAAAAACAAATGTTGGAAAATCAACATTCTTTTCAGCTGCTACTTTAATACCTGTAAAGATAAGTAATGTGCCATTTACAACAATTGAACCAAATAAAGGAGTAACTAGCATAAGATTTCATTGTGTATGTAAAGAATTAGGAGTAAAAGATAATCCAAGAAATTCTAAGTGTATTAATGGTATAAGATGGGTTCCTGTAGAGATTGTAGATGTAGCAGGACTTGTTCCAGAGGCACATAAGGGAAGAGGACTTGGAAATAAATTTTTAGATGATTTAAGACAAGTTGATGGATTTATTCATGTTGTAGATGCTTCAGGTTCAACAGATATAAATGGAAATCCATGTGAATTGGGAAAAGGAGACCCTGTAGAAGATATAAAGTTTGTAGAATATGAAATTATAATGTGGTTATTTCAAATATTAAAAAAGGATTGGAACAAAATGGTAAAAAGAGTTTCACAACAAAAAGAAGATATCGTTACAGTACTTTATGAAAGATTATCTGGTCTCATGATTAATAAAAAACATATCATTATGACGTTAAAATCGAGAGACGAATTTAATAAAAGCATAGATAGATGGACTGATGAAGAAATAATGGAATTTGTAAAGATGTTAAGGAGAATAGCCAAGCCTATGGTAATTGCGGCCAATAAGATAGATTTGCCAACAGCAGAGGATAATATTAATAGAATAAAGTCTGAATTTAAAAATTATACTGTTATTCCTTGTTCTGCTGAGGCTGAACTTTTATTAAGATTAGCAGCAAAGAAAGGATTGATAGAGTATATACCTGGGGATTCTCATTTTAAAATTTTAAAGTATGATGAGCTAAATGAAAAACAAAAGGAAGCACTTAATAAAGTCGAAGGAGTTTTAAAGAGTTGGGGTAGTACAGGTGTACAAGAAGCTTTAGAGAGTATTTATAAGAAAGAATTAAAGATGATTGCAGTATTTCCTGTAGAAGATGTAATAAAGCTTTCAGATAGTAAAGGAAATGTATTGCCAGATGTCTTCATATTACAAGAAGGATCTACAGTTATAGATCTTGCATATAAAATCCATACTGACCTAGGTGATAATTTCTTATATGCAATAAATGTTAGAACAGGGCAAAGAATTGGAGGTAATTATGTATTGAAGGATAGAGATGTAATTAAGATAGTTTCAGCTAAATAAATTAGAATTAAATTTATTTAAAAGCTCTAAAATAATATCCTGGTTCTCTTTTTTTACAACTGAAAGTCTCGCCATTTATGGTGGGGATGGAGAGAGAAGCTTATAGGTTTTCTTGTATTAATTGTCATGAGTCTAGAGATGTGGTTGCCCCTAAGCCTTCGCGGGATGCGGGATGAAGCAACCACATAAACAAGTTGAGATGTGGGGAGCTCTGATCCCCCTGAATGCCCTTCAGATGACAGATGTAAATCCGAATAGATGAGGGGAACTGAACCGCCCAAAAGGGTACCCTTGCCCTTCAGGGCG
>QNVI01000040.1 GCA_004348015.1 Thermoproteota archaeon
TCTTTCATGAAAACCCGAGAAAGATTCATGGGCATAGGCCAAGCCATCATCATGCCCCTATTCTTCGCAAGCAACGCTCTATACCCCCTTCAAATGATGCCACCAATCCTAAGAGAATTTTCAACGTTCAACCCACTAAGCTACGTTGTCGACGCAGTGAGAGGCTTACTAATCACGGGAGACGTTTCAAACCTGCCATTAGATTTAGTGGCAATAGCAATCTTTAATACTGTAATGTTTATTATAGCGTCAATAAGCTTTAGAAGAATCATAGAATGAAAATGGCATGCTACCAAAGTAGAGGGTTGAAAATGTGAGCGAAATACCTGAAGAAGCCTCTGATAATCTTCAATCGAGTTTCGACCAGATAACATCAATTGTTACTTCATTCTTCAGGTTGAGGAGTCGTTGTTGGATTGCGGTGTCCCTACATATTACCTAAAGCAACCTTAAGAATCGCTTTAGGATCAGTCCCTGTTAAGCTCACAATAAAACCCTAAAGTTCTAAGATAGACTGTGGCCGTTACGACGGACTTGGAGGCCAAATTATCAAACCAACGCCGCACATCTGCATCCCCAAGTAGACACGCATACTTAGCCCGTATACTCCATCAATAAAATGGGAAGAATGTTCCATTATTTAAGGATTCGATTTAAAAAGATAGTGGGCCGGTCCGGACTTGAACCGGAGACCTCTGCCGCGTCAAGGCAGCGTCCTAACCATGCTAGACTACCGGCCCTTATTTGATAATAATTTTATTAGAACCTAAAAAACTTTGTTCTTATCTCCCCGCTCTAAAGGGCTAGACTTTCAGTTATAAACATTTTCGCTCTTCTCTCTCTATGTAATAACTTTTGGATTATTCTTTTAACTGCTCTTACAAATTATTTCTTGGTGAAATAATGGTTCAAATTAAAGATATAGGAAGAGAATTATCTAATGGTTCAGTAAAATGTCTATATCGTGGATGTAAAAAACATTGTAGATCTTGGAGTGGTCTTGCAATTCATTTAAAAAAATGCCATGGAATTATTGCTGAGGAGGTAAAATGGAGTGATATATTCGAATAGTTATCTTTTATGTGATGAATGTAAAGGAGAATGCATAGCTCATAATGGATTATATGTATGTAAAAAATGTGGTCTTGAACATGGTCCTGTATTAGTACCATCTTTTTCTAGTAATTTCTCCAATAATTATAGTACATCATTGAGTTCTGAAATCTCTATAAACTTACCATTAATTTGTATTACAAATAAGGAAAAAATTAAAGCAAAATTCTATAATATAGGCTATACCATATGCCAAATAGCAAGAATTTCAAGTATTGTATTAGAAGATGCTATAAGAAGAGCTTTAAAAACATGGAGAACTAATGATCAATCATATTCGAATAGTTTTCTTCATGTTTTTGCAGCTATAATATATTCTAGTACACATATGGGCCCTCCTCATTCAAGATTACCTGAAGAATGGGATGAAATCCTAAAGAAAATAGATTTAAGAAAACCTGGAAGAAATAGCGCCAATGGAGATCATAGGCCAATAAAATTAATGCAAGTATTTAATTATATTCATAAATATTATGGAAAACTTCCAGATAGAGGAGAATGGTATTGGGGAAGATTATCGACAATATTTCCAAAATATTTAGTAAGAAGAGCTTCTTTATTAATTGAAAGACCAAGAAATCTAAAAGAAGCAATTTTAGCAATTGCTATAGTAGACTATAATAATTTACTAAAAGAAGAAGATTATAAGAAAATTGGAGTAACAAGAAAGAAATTAAAGAAATGGATGTATAGTTTGAAAATGAATAAGGAATTTATTAGAAAAACACTTAGAACTATAGATGAATATAAAATCCCAATGGAAATAGAAAAGAAAATTATTAAAGAAATTGTTAATAAGAAAATTGATAGTAATCAATTAATGAAAATAATAGACTCTCATATTATTAATAAAGTGGAATTAGCTTATACATAATTATTCAAAATTTTTTTATTCTTTTTTTTATTTTTGTAATATTAAAAGTGAATAGTATGGATTCATCAGTTGTATTACTATTGATTACTACCATAGGACAGATATTTGCAATATTAAATCCAATTAGTGTTATTCCAACATTTATAGCTCTAACTCAGGAAATGGATTCATCAAAAAGATGTAAAATAATAAATCAATCGACTATTACCATACTTATATTAATGATAATATTAGCTATTGCTGGTAGTCTACTTTTAGATTTTTTAAGGATTAGTATTTATAGCTTACAAATTGGTGGAGGAATAATATTAATTGTTATTGCAATAGATATGCTAAGTGGATTACCAAGAACTAAACAAGTTGAAAGTGAAGAAGAAATTGCCATTGTTCCTATTGCTACTCCTCTTTTAGTAGGACCAGGAACTATAACAACAATAATTGTATTATCTAGAACAATTCATCTTATATATTTACTAATCAGTATTATAATTGTTGTTATAATGACCTATTTATTGCTTAGAGGTTCTCAAATATTAGTAAAAATACTTGGGATAAATGGTGTGAGGGCAATGGGTAGATTTATGACAATTATAATTGCAGCATTTGCAGCTCAGCTTCTATATGATGGAATTACTGGATGGCTTTGCTCTTGGAATATTATTTAATCATTTTTTCTCTTTTATAAATTCATAGGTATTCTATAATATTGAGAATGAAGAAAATAATATTATTTACTATTATAATATCATTGGTAATATTATCAAATTTCACATATGGATCAATTAGTATAGAAATTAAAAATTATGAAGCATTAGATCTTGGAATATTTCCTCCTGCTGATTCTNTATTTATATCNATTCCTAATAATATTAGCTTATCAGTATTATATGCTAATGTAAGTAAAGTATTAAGACCACCAAATCCATCAGGTAAGGATACATTAGCTATAGGAATATGGGTAGCAGATAATTCAGGAAAAATAATTGCTCTTATAATTTCAAAAGTTTCTGAAGTTGAATTTATACGTACAAGGGAAATAAATATAGAACCATGGAAAAGTATACCTATAATAGAATGTACTACTACTAGACCTTATCCTTTAATAAAATATCAAATAGATAATGGTGGATATGCTTCTGTAATTTTTACATTATCAGATTTTGATTTGGCTCTTAAATTCTTAGGAAAAACAGCAGAAGATCTAACTGTTGTAGGATTGTTTACATATCATGATCTTACTCATATTTATACTTATAATCATACTATACTATCCATTAAGACTTCAGGATTATATTCCATAGCAAATATGAGAATTGTATCAGCTATAATCAATAATACTTTTTACATGGCAGAAGGAGGGGTAATAAGATTAAATGGACCTATACATGGCAATATTACAATTAATCTTCAAGGAATTATTCTCTTTATTCCTATTTATCATAAAATAATGGTGAATTTATAATGAAAAGATATTATTATCTATTATTTCTTATTATTCCTATTTTTTGTATAAATCAAGTAAGTGCTTATAGCTTTCAACAAATTATCCCTTCTTCACAATTTTCCTTTCAATATTATTATTCTCCTGCTGGAAGTGATCCTGGTCAACAAGAAGGATTTTATGAAAATCATCCTATTAGATATAATTCAGTTGAATGGAATCCTGAAACTGGAATAATTCATTGTCAAGCATATGTAGAAGTACCTAAAGGAGTTTCACAAGCTTATAGACCTAATGTTAATATTACTTCAGTTATTTCTTATAATGGATCTTTTTCCAATCCATTTAGTTATATTAAAATTAAGCCCAACATTAATATAAATGTAATATCATTACATAAACCTCCATCTGATATGGGTTTTGTAAATTATAGTTACTATATTAATGATATTAAGCTCTCTGGCAATAAAGAATTCTCTATTGATATTGCTTATTTTTATGTTATTGCAGATTACTGGTATTCTAATAATGAAGTTATTCATGATTATGCTAGTATAGATATAGAATTTTCAATTAAAAATGTAGAATTGAATTTTTATTGCCCCCAATTAGACATTAATGCTTTTCCTACAAATGCATGGAAGGGACAAAATGTACAGTTTATAGCTATTATCAAAGATGGAGTTCCACCATATAATATTCAATGGTATTTTGATGAACAATATAATTATACTGAAGTAGTTTATGGAAATATTGGTGATATTTTAACATCATATACTTATTTTGCCTTTCAAAATCCTGGCTTACATAATGTAACATGTAAAGTAATTGATTCTATGGGAATAAATGATGCAAAATGGATACTAGTTAATGTTAGTAGTGTTTATCTTAATATAGAGACAACATTAGGTGGAACTACAAATCCCTCGCCAGGATTACATGAATATTCAATAGGAGAAAAAGTTAATGTCTATGCATATCCTTCATCAGGATATGCATTAGATAAATGGGAATTAGATGGAATTACACTAAATTCAAATAATCCTATTAGTATAATAATGAATTCGAATCATACTTTAAAAGCTATTTTTACTCAAGAGCTTACAGTAAATGCATATTCAAATGTAACATATGGAGAAGCTCCTCTTCCAGTTCAATTTTATTGTATAGCCTCAGGAGGAAATCCACCATATAGTTTCTTATGGAATTTTGGAGATATGGGAATATCTAATGAACAAAATCCTATACATGTATATTCTCAGCCTGGCAAATATAATGTTGTAGTAACTGTAAGCGATTCCATGGGAAGAAAAGGATATGCGTATATCAATATTTATGTAAATTCATCTATTGATTTTATTATTTATAAATCTAATGATATTTTTATAAAGCCAGGAGAATTAGGAACTTCTATTATATATGTTAATTCAAATCAAATTATACCTATTCAATTATCAATTGAATGGATTGAAAAATTACCTATTAATTCATGTATTTCTATTATACCACAGTCTGTTATAACTAATGGTTCTTCTTTACTGACTTTTTTAGCTGGAGATTCTATTGGTATTTATACATGTAGAGTAATTGGAAGATCAGGAAATTTATCTCATTATGTAGATGTTTATATTAATATTACTCAGCAAATTTATTATCTTAATATAGAATCATCAGAAGGAGGAATAACAAATCCTACGCAAGGTCTATATGCATATCCAGCTGGAACAATTGTAACTATTTCTGCAATTCCTAATAGTGATTATTTATTTGATAAATGGCAATTAAATGGTAATGATTATTCTTCTAATGATATAATCTCAATTACTATGAATTCAAATTATACATTAAAAGCAGTATTTAAAAAGAAATTACAATATCAATCCTCAATTATTTTTGATATTAGATATCCATGGTATGGTAGTTGGATGCAAGGCGATTATAGTGAATATGGATTAATTTATTTTAATAACTCTATAATAGCTCCTAGCTCTCCTTATACATTAAAATTAATGATTCCAAATGTAGAAAATGTTCCTATTTATTTTGATCCAATGAATTTACAAGGAAAACTTCTTTCTCAATGGGGAGGAGAATCAAAGGTTAAAATTTATTCTGCTTATTATATAATAGGGAATAATGAATTTTCAATATCATCAATTATGTATCCATCATATTATGAAGCAATTCTTATTCCTTCACAAACTCATATATTAAGATTAAATATAAAATTAATTGATTTTCCTGTAAATATTACATCAAATAGAAATTGGGGTTATATAATTGTAGAATCAAACTCTCCTAGCTGGTTTATTTATAACTATAGTAATGGATTTGGAGTTTATTATGTAGATTATTCATATAATATAAAAATAAAAGCATATCCATATGCAGGATATTATTTTGATAAAATAGTTATTAATCCAAATTCTCAAGATGAAAAAATTCTTTACGATAATATTGTTACTATAGAAAATATTACAAAGCCTTATAATGTAATAGTTTACTTTTCAGCTAATCCTCCAACATCTAAGCTTATTATAAAAGTAGAAGGAAATGGTACTACAATTCCAGCTCCAGGGATATATGAGGTTCCTAGATATTCTTATCAATCTATAATTGCATATACAAATGATCCAAACTATTATTTTTCCAATTGGATTATAGATGGAAAAAGAGTAGTAGATGATAGCAAAATAAATATTTATATGGATAGTGATCATGAAGTAACTGCAATTTTTGATACAGACATTATAGAAAATATTGGTCCTGCCTCTCTTAAAGATGGAAGAATGCTAAAGAGAGTAATTCTTTATGAAAATATAGGAATAAATGTAACTGTAAGAATTCCAGGAATTTCATCTCCAACTCAAGTAAATATTACTGCATGGCTAGATCCTTTAGGAGTATTATGGTGGGATAAAAATTCATGTACATTTAAATCAAGTATTTATAAATTTACAAAAATAGTAACAACAGATAGCTCAGGATATATTTCAATTCTTTTTGGATCATTAGATGATGTTTTTTATTCTACAAATAGAAATGCTTCTATTGGTTCTAAATATTTTGCATATGCTGAAATCAGAGTAAGTGATAAAGTCTATTATTACAATAGCACTTGGAAAATAGATAATATAATGGCAACTACTGAATTTGATTATAATTTAACAGGAATAAATGCCACATTTAAATTCAGATATTTAAGTGATGGAAGTTTAGTAAAAGGAAGAGAGGGATTTTATTCAGCTACTCTTGATGGTATATATGAAATATGGAATGGTAGTCTTTTAAGAGAAAGATTTTCTTCTCCTTGTGATGAAAATGGTTTTTCTTATTTATGGATTCCTTATTCCTGGCTTAATAATTCAATATTAAGAGCTGAAATTCCCATAAATATTTATTCTTATGAAAATTCCTCATTATATCCTATTACTTATGCAATTAGGAATAATATTACTTATACAGTAATTGCTCCTATGTTTTATTTTATTAATTCTGATTTTATTGTATTAGAGCCATTTGATTGGGGTGATAGAAATAAATTAAGTCCTATTGAAGGATCATATGCTTATATATATTCTAATGATATAAATAATGGGACGATTTTTGGTCCTTCAAAATCTATATTACTTTATAGATCTCATGATAAAATCTATATGAATTTCTCTATAAATTCATCATTTTTATTATTACCAATAAGAGATCAAATAAAGATACCAATGGATTTAGCTCAGATCAAGGGAATATTAATTAATATTTCCAATATGAAAAATATTTGGCTTCAAATTATTCCAGGGCATTCAGTAAATATTTTATATAATCCCATAAAGGAAGGAAGAAAATTTATAAGGTGATTTTTTTGCACTATATTATTACAGCTATAATTATTATTTCTTTTTCAATTGCATTATCAATAGGAATATCAAATAATCTTTATTATTATTTATTACAAATTCCTAGTGCAACAATTTCATCTATTCAAGATAAAATTATAGAAATGATTGAATTATTATCAGATAAAAATGATACTATTTATGGATTTTCTACTGGAAATTTTATAATAAAATCAATTAAAATGAATCCTTTTATTATTAAGCTTTCTCTTCCAGAAGGAGATTATTTCATTAATATCAATAAAACAGCATTATTAATATCAAAATTATCATTAAGTATTCCATATAATAATGATAAAGTAATTATTATTTCATCAGAAGAAGGAACTTTTATTATTCCTAAGCCATGGATAAACATTAATGTTATAGAGGAATTAGGTATAAAAAACTATATTATTAAATTATCATTAATATCAATTCAAGAAGGATTTTCAGCCTCAGGAATATTCAATATTAAAAAAATTGAAAATATTGAAACAATAGAATACTCAAGAAATATAAATAAAGATGGAATTTTCATTTTTTATATTGATGAAAATCCAATTGTTTCTTTTTCAGCTCAAGCTGGAGAAAAAATTAGCATTATTATAATTTATAAGTCAATTCAATTATCAAAATTTTCCTAGTTTAAATTTTCTCTTATATATCATTAATTTGAGAATATGATAAGGCCTATTATAAGATTATTACTTATTGTATCAATGCTAGCTATTTCTACAATATTTTCTTTTTATACATATTATTATGGAAAAAATATTATAGAAAGTTTTCAATTTGCATCAGCAAAATCTATTGCTTATACTATTACTGAAAATATTCTTTCTTCACTGGCAGATGCTAAAATTAAAGGTAAAGAATCTTCTTCTTTTATTCTATTGAGTCAATCTATATTATTAATAACTGATGATAATAAAATTATTGTAAATGTAGAAAATACTAATTACACAATTGATATTCCTTTTAATCTATCCATTACACCTATACATACTACTATTTTAGCATTAAATATTACATCATATCCAAATGGAACAATTCAAATTATAAAGGTGAAATAATGGATCAGGCTTTAGAAATGGCTATTGTAATGTCTATTTTTATAATTGCCTTTTCTATTGTAATTTTTACAACATCAGTTTTATGTTCATATTACATAAATACTCAATTTCATTCAATAAAAGATTCTATTGCCTCTATTATAGCATCAATTATATTGATTCAAAATGGAATATCCTATAATTCATGGGAATCATGGACCCCATTAATAAATTATAGTCTTTCAGGTAATACTTATCATATAAATGTTACATGTTTTTCAATAAAAAATGGAGAATTATTATTACTATGGAATAAGACAAATGGAATTGAAATAAATGATGATATGGGAAGTTCCTATCGATTTATAATCTTAGATAATGGAAATGCCATAAAATTAGAGGTAAGAGTAAGATGAATAAAAAAGGAATAACAATAGTTTATGATGTAATATTTGCATTTTTAATTTTATTTATTGGGGTATCAATTATTGTATTATGTATTCCTTATTATTCAATAGAATCAAATAGAGAATTTCAAAGCCTAGATAATATTTTGATATGGTTGGATTCTAATAGAATTTTAGCCTCTTGTATTTATAGTAAAGATATAAGTAAAATATCTTATTTCCTTGATAATCTTTTGCCTAATAATGGTTATTGCATAAAAGTATACTCTTTAGATTGGAATTTAATTTGGTCATATTCTTCACCTTTATTTAATGAAAAAAATACAATTTCTTCTCATCCTTATTTCTTAAGTGGTTATCAAGGAATTCCTAATCCTTGTATTGTAATATTGATTATTTCTAGGTGATATAATGAAGAGAAAAGGCATTTCTTTACCAATGAATATTATTATCTTAACATCTTTTCTCATATTAATAACTACATTAATTTCAATTAAATCAATAATGCTAATTTCATCTATTAATAAAATTCCTTCATCAAATATTATTCATATGATTATAGAAGAAATATATGCATCAAATCCTGGAACTTCTATTACATTATTAATAAATGAGCCAAATTCTATTATTTGTAATAATAATACTATTTATTTTCATTCTTATATTTTTGAATTTCCAGATCCCATGAATATAATTTCAAATATATCAATAGAAAAAGATCTAGTTATCATTAATTATAATATTAAAATTAATGAATTTATTATACCTGCTGGATTACATTCAATAACAATTTCTAAAGAAATAGATAATTCAGTGAGGGTTTATGTTAATTTCTAAAAAAGGATTCACTTTTACTATAACATCTTTAATTATAGTAATTATTTTAGTTTCTTCTTTTCTTATTATTCGTACAATACCAATTGTAATATCTATAAAAGAAAATGATCCATCCATAATTAAAAATCAAATAATCAAATCCTTATTATTTAGTGCAACACTTAGCAAATCACCAGATGATTATATTAATAATATTTTATCTCTTCCTAATATTAATGAATTTATTGATACAATAAATGGAATAGGAAAAGGTTTTTCTATTCCATATAATTTTCCATCAAATTCTATTATAAAATTAGGAAATAAAACTGAGGGAAACTATATTATTATAAATAATCTTCCTACTGATTATATAGCTGTAGTAACAGATGATAAATTCAAAATATTAGGTCTTTCAAATGAAAATTATATAAATGTAAGTAATGTGAAAAATGGATGGCTAATAATTTATAAGAAAATTTATGAATATAATTTAACAATTTCACCCTCTTATAATTATACAATTAATCAAGATTTTACTATAAATATTAATTCATGGTCTCCACCTTCAGGATTTTCACAAATATTTATATATGGTCTACCTCAGCTATCATTAATTCAATTATTTCAAGATGATGAATTAAAATCAATTAAAGTAAAGGATCCTATTTCCTCATTTTTGGTTTTAAGTCCATCAGGAATGCCATTTACAGGAAGATTAGTTCTTTGGTATCCAGTAGCATGGATAAATTCAGATATCTTTGGAGGTGATATTTATTCATATATTCCTTAAAATTTTGCCTATGATTGTTCTATTAATATCAAATTCAAGTTATTTTACTTATTATAGTGGAGAAAATGCCATAATATCCTTAGGTAAAAGTAAGAATATCATTAAGGAATTAAATTATATTAATTATGATAATATTATAGAAGATTTTTCAAATCCACCTTATACATATGCAGATCAATGGGCAATTAATAATAATTGGTCTTATTCCGGAACATGTCCTTCTTGGTGGGGATATTTATGGTGTGGTATAACTTCAAATGGATATCTACAATGGCATAATTGGTTTCATAGTATAGGAGGAGCTATTTATGATTTTAAAATATGGAAGGAATTTAATACTGTAGGAAGAGAATTTGAATTATATGTTCCCATAAGTATGGGAAGAGCAGTTTCTAGTGGTATAGCAGGAGCACCAGCTCTCTATATTACTATATCACTATATGATTCTTCTAATACCAAAATATTTTCCTTTACAATAACTCAAGACTATTATATTAAAGAAATTAGAGTATCCTTTTATAGTAATGAAATAGTAAAAACCCTCAATACATATTCTATACAATGTAAATTATGGCAAAACTCAACTGGAGCATATTTTTCATATGATAATGGAACAAATATCATAGCCTCTGGTATACTATATACTGAGCCTTCAAAAATTGAAATAAGATTTTATATATGGGAGTACAATAGTATTCAACCATATTCTGATTATGAATATTGGATAAATTTTGATAAAATTATCTTAAGACCATTATCTTATGATTTTAGAATTTCAGGATTATCTGCTGGAAATTGGTATTTATTGGATAATAATGGAAATATTATCAAGAATATAAGTTCCAATATACATGGAAATGAAATATCTTATTCAAATAAATTGGATGGAATGTTAGTAGGCTTAATCAATTATACATATGATTATAAAGATAAATTCTATGCAAATACTACTATTATTTACAATTCTGGTATATTTTCATCTATACAGAATAAACCTATAACAATTTCAATTTTTGATCCATGTGATTCAATAAATAATTGGAATGGATTAAAAGGACAATTAAATTCATATCAATATGTCTCATTTAGTTGTTCAGGATCACTAATCTATGAATATTGTGGAGCAGTAAATACTGGTTTTTCATCATGGAATCCATGGATGGAAAGAAATATTTCTATTTATTGTACCTCAATTAATATTAGTTTTAATAATAGATTTTATAAATACTTTGGAAATACCTTTGGATGTTATTTTAAAGGAATTTCTATTAGATTATTGAATGGAAGTTATATTAATATAAATGATAATTTTGATATATCAGATCAACAATGGCATATTATTTCATATAATATCAGCTTTAATGAACCTCAAATTATTACTAGTATAAAATTTAATTGGTATTCCTCAGGTTCTTATTATTATTCTTTTTATCTATATATTGATAATGTTAGTATTACATATTATGGTAATCTAGGATTAACAATAAAAGGAATTCCAGAAAATGATATTGTAAATATTTATCAAAATAATTCACTAAAAAAGAGTATAATTAGTAATGGTTCTGATATTATTATATCACCAATTGAAATTCCTCAACCTTTTGAAGGTCATATAACTGTAATAAGTAGGGATTATTTACGTCCTATAACTAAATATTCAGGAGCTGTAGATTGGAATGATATTTTAATATATTCTGATGGCATTCTTGTAAAATCTAATACTAATATACAATTACAACAAGCATTTAAAGGAAGTGAATGTAATTCAATAGATGGATGGAAATTTTCCTATAATCTTGTAACTGGTGGAACTACTCCATCATTTTCTTCAAGTGATGGCTATGTTAAGTTTTATGAAAATTCCCTAAGTTATTATTCTGGTCCTTATGGAGATGAAGCACCAAGAATGGAAGCATGGTATTATTTAGTATATGATGTTAATTCTATAGGTAAAAACTTTACAATATCTCTATTAGCTGATGGATATTTTCATTATTATTCTGCATCTGGTTATGTATATGATTCATGGGGAGAAATATTAGTTTATTATATTCAAAAAGATAATTGGTATCTTATAGTACAAAGTAATAAATCAGAAAATCCAATTCTAAATATAACCATAACATTATTTCCTTATAATGTTTCTAATATTGATAAAATAGCAATTGTTTTTCATACTTATGGTTGTGGACCAAGTGGTTATGCTCTATATTCTAGTCCACAATGGGGAAGAGTAGATTATATTCGTATAAATTGCTTAAAAGTCCCTGATGATTATTCTGGCATGAAAATAATTGGTCTTAATTCTGGATGGAGAGTAGTAATAGATAATTATACATTTTGGACAAATTCCTTAGGCGAAGCAATAATACCAATTAATATAACAACATGGCCCCTTACAACTAATATTATTATTTATCCATATTCAGAATTCTATAGAAATAATTTTGAATTAAGTAAAATTTACTACATTAAAACAATAATAAAATATAAGCCTACAATAAATACTATTTATTATGAAATAAATACAATGAATTATAATTATAGAGTTGAACTTAAAATTATTTCTTCAAAAATTCTTCCAATGTCTTCTTCTATTTTCTACTCTATTACATTTACATTTAAAACATATGAAAATAATATTCTTCTTCCTGAAGTGAAGCCAAAAGTTATTATTAATGGTATTGTAGTAGATATTGAAAGAATTAGCAATTATACATGGAAATTAATATCACCAGAAAAAGCTATTATTAATGCTCATGATCCTTATTCAGGTATATGTTTAACAGGGTTTATTAATGATATACAAAATTAGTTACAACGATCAAGCCTCGCCCTTTAGGGCGGGGAGGAGGTCAGTATGAGCTAATCTAACTCGCTCTAAAGCGAAACTTTTGGTTATAAGAGTTTTTCCTTCTTTATAAATTCACTTAAAACTATAATAATTAGAAGGTGGGAAAATGAAAAAATTCTTAAATAAAAAAGGAGACATATCATCACCTATAATTGTTATTCTTATTACAGTAGCAGCTCTTTCTATTACTGGAATGACCATAGCATGGATGTCTTCTATTAGCTCAAAAGCAGTATCACAAGGCTCATTAGTTATTATTGGAACACCCACTATTACTACTAATGGAACATTATATATGACTATTAAAAATATTGGTAATGCAGATGCAAAAATAGAATACATAAGAATTGGTGATGTTTTATATAACTCTAATATTACAATAGGTGCTAATGAAATTTATAGTCAACCTATTGGTATTAATGGTACTTTTACATCTGGTAAAATCTATAATGGAATAATAGGAAGTAATGCTGGTACTTATCAATTCTCAGTAATTTGTCAATAATTTCTTTTTTTCTTTTATAAAGTGATAACTATGATAAAAAACTATATTAATAAAATAATAATAAGCAAAATTAATAAAATAATTAAAATAAATAGAGCATTATTTATCAATAATAAAAATTTAGAATTTCCGTTTTTAAAGATAAATATATTAAACTCTCCTATTCCTGATGGAAGAATAAAAGCTCAATATAATGTTGGATTGAGTACAATTACAATTATTGATGATCAATATATAATAAATGATCCATTTATTTCTGAAGAAGAGAAAGAAAAATTAGAAAAAATTTCTTCTCAACTCCTTTTTTCAATACCTATATCTGCATTAAAAGATGAAAATATTCTTAGAGAATATCTTGAAAAACTTGGAGTAGATAATGAAGTACTTTATTATTTCTTAAGAAGAGAAATACTAGGATATGGAGTTTATGATGTATTAATACAAGATGATAATATTGAAGATATTACTGCATGGCCTAATGGAACAACATGTAACCATAAGCTTTTTGGATCTTTAAAAGTCAATATTTCCATGTCAGAATCAGAATTTAATAAGTATATAGAAAAACTTGTATATTTATCAGGAAAATCAATTTCTCTTCATAATCCTATGTTATCTATTAGATTATCTACAAATGATAGATTAACAGTAACATATGCTAGGGAGGTTTCTGATAAGCCTTCTTTTAGTATAAGAAAATTTCCAAAACAACCTTGGTCAATAACATCTATAATGATGATGAGAACAATTAGTCCAGAAATGGCAGCATGGTTAATGCTTTTAGTTAAATATAAAAAAGCAATTCTTGTTTGTGGACCTGTTGGATCAGGAAAGACTTCATTAATAAATGCTTTATGTTCTCTTATACCTGCAGATCAAATAATTGTAACATGTGAAGATACTCCTGAATTAAAATTAGCAAGACAAAATTGGATTTCATTGATTACAAGAGAATCTTCTACAATAGAAGAAGGAGGAGAGATAGGAATGTTTGATTTAGTTAAACATTCACTTAGATATCCTGCTAGTTATATAATAGTAGGAGAAATAAGAGGAGAAGAAGGAAGAGTTTGGGCACAAGCAATTGCCACTGGACATGGAGGAATAACTTCATTACATGCAGAAACTCCAGAAGGAGCTATAGAAAGATTAAAAAGTGATCCTATAAATGTAGCAGAAGGAACTCTTAAGGAATTATCAACTATTGTTATTATGAAATCTCTTTATATTAAAAATATGGGAGAAAAAATTAAAGTAAAAAGGGTAATGGGAATTTATGATATTAATCCATTAATTAAACCAATTTGTTTATTCAAATATAATTCAGAAAATGATTCCTTCATTAAATTAAGAGATCCATTTGAATCTAATACTGCTAGTAAAATTATGGAGTTTATTCCTAGAGAAAAACTAATTGAAGAATATCAACTTTATACAAAATTTCTATATTTATTATCTATATTGGGATATAAAAAACCTGAGCTTACTTTACATACCAAGGTAACAGAATTAGTCTGGAAATTATATGAATATGAAGATATACCTGAGGATTTGCTCATTCCTGAGGTACAATTAGTTGAATAAAAAAATAATTGAATTATTTAAGCTATTTTTAATTAAAAAATTTAGTAAAATTATATATTTATCCGATCTCAATATTACACCACAAGAATTTACTTATAAATTTTTAAAAATTGCTTTGATATCTTTAATTATTGCTATAATCTTTACTCTATTCAATATTATCCTAAGTATTCTAATATTAATTATTCCCATTATCTATATTTTTTATCCAATATTATCAATAAGAAAAAGAAAATCATTATGTGAACAAGAATTACCATTTGCTATTGCTTATCTAACAATGGCTACTACATCTTCTCTTTCTCTTTCAAGAGCCATATTAAGTATGTCTAATTTTAATTTTCTTAAGGCTTTTAAAAAAGAAGCTGAAAGAATAGATAAAATAAGAAAACTTTATGCTTTAAGTCCAATTGAAGCTATGATTTTTGAATTAAATTTCCATCCATCTCAAATTGTAAGGGAATTATTTTTATCAATAATAACTGCAGAAAGATCTGGAGAATCTCCATTTTTGATAATGAGGGATGAACTTATAAAATCATTTTCCTATCTTTTATCAAAATTAAAAATAATGTCAGATAAATTCTCTATAATTGCCTCAGCTCAAATAATTGTCTTTATAGTTATTCCAATGGCAATGATAACAATTAGTATTATTTTTTCAAGTATTATTGAAATAAAACATATCTTCTTTTCTTGTATAATATTGCCATGTATCTTTGCTTTTTTAATTTCCATGATTATTGATTCATATTATCCAAAAGAGCTTACAGAACCTGTAGATATAAAATATTTTTTAATATCTCTTATTGCTTTTCCAATATCTATTTTTTTATATTATAATATAAAAATAAATTTTGAATACATTCTTTCAATTACAATTATATTATTTTCATTACCAATTGCTATTCTATATGAAAAAGAAAGAAGAAGAACTAAACAAATTCTATCTATTCTTCCTTCTTTTTCTAGATCAATTGCAGAGGAAGTAAAAAAAGGAAATTCTCCTATTAGAGCAATTATTATACTTTCTGAAAATACATCTTTTAATCCTTTTTTTAATAACTTATTAAAAAGAATTGCAGTTCATATAAAAATTGGTCATTCCATTACTAATATTATATCTCATTTTAAAATGCCATGGATTTCTAAAATTTACTTTGAGCTCTTAGATAAAGCTGAAAAAATAGGAGCAGATGCAAAATCAATGAGTGCTCTTTCAGATCTTATGAATAATATGTATACAAGCATGAAAACACTTGAATCTCAAACATCACTTTTCAAATTTTCATGCTATATGAACTCAATAATATTACCATTTTCTATAACAATAATAGTAGATGTAATCATAAAGCTTTTTACTAATATATCAATCGAATTAAATACATATTATTTTGGATTAGAGATTATCAAATTAGAAAATGTACCTATTTTATCATTAATAGCATATTCTTGTGTAATATTAAATGCTTATTTATTGGGACTTTTAGGAGGAAAAATTTCAGATGGAGGTTCAGTAGTAGATGGATTAAAATCATCTATTATATGCATTATAATATCAACTATTACTATATTTGTTTTAAGAGATATGAAATTAATTAATCTTCTTTTTGGATTTGGATGATTCTTATGAAATTATTTAAAATTATTTTTAATATCATTTTATTAATAATAATTCTTAATATGGTTCAATTGGTTAATTGTAATGAAGATGAAATAAAAATTTCAATTATTCCTATTGTAAATAATGAAGATGGAACATATTATCCAGGAGATTCTTTTCTCATAAAATATTCTATTCCATCTAATGGTACATTTCATGATAATAATGGAAACTTATGTAATTATTATTATACATTGGAAAAAATTGAAATTTCAAGTGAATGTATAGATAATATAAATTTTTCAAATGAAGGAATAATTTGTACTATAGCAAATATCTCCCCTGGCATTTATACAGTAAATATTATTTTCTATATCAATTATCATTATCAATACTGGTTAAATGAAACTTATCCAATATATGATAATGGAAGTATTATAGGATACTATTGGAAATGGACTAGCAATTGGGATTGCTATCCTTTAAAAATCATTAAATCATTTAAATTAGAAATTGTTGAATATGATCCTAATTTTACTATTATATTATATCCAGTTTTAAAAGGAGAAGCAATTACAACATATAGAATGGATTTAGCATTATTATTAAGATATGATGGTAATGGTCCTAATCATAATTTAAAACAAAGAGCTATTATTGATCAGTATTCAGTAAAAACAATTGGAAAAACATTATTTTTTATAAATTCATCTGAAGATCTTCAAATATTAACTATGAATGGATTTTATGATATTAGACCTATTACATCTGAAGATATTATTAGTAATACAACATCTTGGATTAAATCAATTACTGATATTATTTTAAATAGATCATCAATTTATATAGCATATAAAGATTGTTCAGAATATGGTCCTATAGCTAAAAATTTTTATGAAAAAATATTTACATCAAAGGATAGATATGCCAAATTCTTATTTTCACTTGATTATAATATTGAGAAAATTAATATTGAAGAACTTAATATAAACATATTAGTTTATTGGTCAAGATTTCCTTCCATGACTAGAACTAGTTCTATTGATCTTCCTTATTTGAAGATTAGAATGCCTATTAATATTATTCCTCCATCAAATAAAACATCTATTTTAATAACTAAGATCTATAATGATATTTTCTTTAATGAGCTTTTCAATCCACCAGAAAATGATGAATGGTTTATTAAAGAATGGAATAATGATTATATTAATATTACAAGTATATTTCTTGAAATAAATGGTTCTCAAATTTCTATTCTTATACCAAGGACTTTATCTTGTTTTTATAATTTTACTATTATTAATACAAATAATTGGACTCCTATATACATTGATTTTAATAAAGAGGAATTTAATATTGATATGAATTTAAAAGCTTATGTAAATAATATTAAGGATTATTATTCTTGGTTTGAGATTAATATTACTTCAAATCAAATTCTTAAAAAATTATCATTATTTTATATAGAAAATAATTCAAAAATTATTTTCTATGATATTAATTATATACAGAGTAAAGATAATAATTATCATTTATGGATTAAAAAACCTCAAAATATTTACAGGAATACTACTATTTATGCAGAAATTATAGATATTTGGGGAAATTCAAAGGTATTAGAAATTGGTGTAATTTCTCCTTATAATAATGAAATTCTTAATGATAGGATATTTTTAATTTTTTTTATAACAATAGGAATGATTATTCTTTATAAATCCTTGAGAAAATTCTCCTTTAAATTTTTGAAATTAATATAATTATAATGAGAGAATGATATCTCTTTTAGCAATAATTCCAATTATTACTTTAATATTAGGTATAATAAATTTAGCTCTTCCTTCTTTAGTTGAAGGTATAATGAATACATTAAATTTACCACAAACTATATATTTACTTTTAATTGAAATTCCTCGTCCTTTTTGGGATGAAAGTATTTATGGAATTTCCCCTCTTACCAATAGTAGTTATAACTTTATGATAGGTACATCTATGACATATCTTTATGCTGGATCAAGAATTGTTGCTTTCTTTCTTTTAGTTTTTCTTATAATTATTGCAGCTTTCTCTTTTTTACTACAAAATTTTAAACTTATAAGTGAGGGAACTGCCTTTAGAATTCTTACAGGTACTATTACATCAATTATTATAATTTATTTATTTCCATTAATATATGATGCAATAGCTGCCATAATAAATTATATAACATTTCCATCACCTAATGGAATAATCCCTCCTAATGGTATAGAAACTATTCTTAGTTATGCTGCATCAATAAAATGGTCCTCAGAAAATGATATATCATCAATATTAGCAGCAGGTATAATGAATATATTCCTATTTATTTATGTTTTAATTACATACATAAGTATAATAATAATGGGGATTCTAAGAATATTCCTCATAGGTGTAGCTTATGCTCTTATTCCTATTTTAATTGTTATTCGATTAATTCCTTATGTGGATAGAATTGCAGATTTATTTATACAAGTATTAATAGGTGGAATATTAGCATCACTAATAGTTGCTTTTTTCTTTACTTTTGGATATAATATTATTACTAATGCTTCCATATCTGGATTAATGAAGACATTAATATCATTAGGAATTCTTCTTATTAGCTCTTTAATAATGACTATTTTAATTCCACATCTAGGTTCTTTAGTAATTTCCATATCTAGTACTATAACTGGAGCAACTACAGGTGCTATAATGAGTGGTATTGGAATTATCACAGGCTCTACTACAGCTGGATTAAAAGCCTTACCTATTCTTTCTACAGCTATTAGAACTGGTGAATTATCTTTTAAAGATGCTATTCTAAAAGAAATTGGTGCTTCTGCTATAGGTGCTACCACAGCATTAAGTGACTCAATTAAATATATGATACCAAGTACTCGTACTATAAGTATTCCTAAAGGAAAAATAATGAATACTATTAATAAATATAAGGCAAATGAAGTAGAATATGCAGATAGTCTTATTTTATATGCAGCTACAATTCCACATGAACTTGAAGGAGATTCAAAAGCAATGGAAATTTTTGCTAATAATGTAAAAACAAATTTACTTATAAGACCACCTGAAGTTATTGGAAGGGAATATGAATTAATGACAAGAACAAGACTTACATCCAAGGAAAGAGAAGAAGTAGGAAAAAGAATACAAGCAAGAATTCATCAAATTATAGAGATAACAAAAGATAATCCTGAAGTGCAAAATATTTTACTTTCTAGAATAGGAAGAGCTTATGAAACATGGAAGAAATATACAATTAATATTAATGAAAATAAAAAAGATGAAATAAAACATGGAATTCAATTAAAAGATAATGAATTGAATGGAATTAGTCCAATAACAAAAACCATGGCATTAAAGAATAGAAAAATTAATGCAGATAAAATAGCAGAATTTATTCAAAAAAGAAAAATGAATAATTAATTTCCTTATTTATAAATTCACATATTGTATATAATATTGGAAAAATGATTACTTTTCATTTATATTTTTAAGGTGATAAAATTGGTAAAAGTAATCCAGACTCTTTGGTTTGAATCCATTTCTATTCTCAATCAGCCATTTATAGATACGCCCATGGGTATAATAACATTAAGACAATTTCTCTTAATTAGTATTGGAATAATCATTAGCTATAGTTCATATAAAATAATTCCATTTAATATGGAATTTAAAATAGCATTAGGAATAATTTTCTTTATATTTTTCTTAGCAATCTCTATTAAGAAAATAAAGACAATTCCACCAGAACAGTATTTGTTAATTCTTTTAAAATCAAAAAAACAAAAACAAGATAATAATTCACAAGTATTATTTATTGAAGATATACCAAAGGAAATAAAAAAAGTATTGAATACATTTATTCCACCTATTAAGTCCATATCAGTAGTTATGAATGATGATGGGTCTGTAATTATAAATGAAATTTTAAAAAATCCAAAAACAAATACTCCTCTTTTAAATACAAAACTTTATGCATTAATTGATAATAAAGTCTTCATTTCTAAATCTAATGAAAAAGGAGCATATTCAATAAAATTCTATCCAAATAATATTGGATCTTATCATATGCTTATTGCAGTTAGAGGATTTGATATTCCAGTAGATTCTATCTTAGTTAATGTTAGAGGTAGCAACAATGGTGATCTATGAAATTATTCCTAATAATTTTATAATGCTTTCAGAAAGACATCAAGATGAATTAATTAATTATTTTAATTTATTATTAAATTCCTTATCCTTTCCAATAAGAATAATTATGATGAAGAAAAAACAAGGTATTATGATTAATGATAAGATAATAACTATTGACTATCCTAGTTTTTTTATTGAATGTAAAGATCCAATAGATGATATTCTTGAGGCAAATCATTTTGTTTTTCAAAAATTAGAAAAAATTTCCATTCCAAATGTAAGAATAGAAAAATGGAATTCTTTAATATTAGAAGATGGAAGACTAGCAAAATGTTTTACTTTATATGAACTTCCTGCTATTCTTCCTATTGGTTTTTTATCAGAAGTATATGATATTACTGATATAATTCAAGTTATGATAATTCCTATGGAATCTGAAGAAGCAATAAGAAAAGTAGAAAATTACAAAAGGACATTAAATGCTATTATATCCAGTATTATAAGTAAGAAAAGATCTCCCAATCAGAACTTATTATTAAAAAGAGAAATAGCTGAAAAAACAATTAATGAAATGATAATGGGCATTTCTAAATTATTTAAAGTTTCTACAAATTTCATAATTATTGCCTCCTCACAAAAAGAACTTAGAGAAAAATCTAAATTACTTATAAATAGACTCAATTCTCGTCTTATTAAAGTAGATTCTCCTAAATTAATACAAGGATTAATTTATGAAGGAAAAGGAAAATTCATTTATATGAATACAAGTACTCTTAGTGCTTTCTATCCCTTTGTATCTGGTGAAGTTATAGAATCTGGAGGAGTATTCTTAGGGATTAATGTTATCTCAGGTGCTCCAGTAATTTATAATCCTCTTTTAAGACAAAATAGTAATATTAGTATAATTGGGACATCAGGTTCAGGAAAATCTTTCTTATCAAAAATATTATTGAAAAGATTAATTGAAAATTATCCTGATATTCCATTTTATGTAATAGATCCTGAAGGTGAATATACTCCTCTTATTGAATGGTTAGGAGGAGAAGTAATTCATGTAGATGAAAATATGGAACTTGGACTTGATCCTCTTATATTATTTGAAAAAGGAGAAGCAGCAGATATTATTTGTGATATTGTGGGTCTTAATGAAAGAAAAGATATTTCTCGTGTTCGTGATATTGTAATGTCTTCTAAAAATTTAAATGAATTTTTTGATAAGCTTCCTTCTGATCTTTCTGAAAAATTTTCATCAATAAAAAGAGGACCTGAATCTTTTATATTTAAAGGAGAGCCAATTGTTTTTACTTCAAGGATGTCTTTTAATATGAGAAGAATAGAGTCTAAATTAATTAAACAGATTTTTTCTTTACTTATTTTTGGAAAAATATGGCAAATAATCTCAAAGCCTAATATCTTTGGAATAACAAAAACAACACCAAGATTAGTTCTTATTGATGAAGCTTGGCTATATATGGAAATACCATCAGCTGCTACATTTTTAGAAAAAGTAGCAAGACTTGGAAGAAAAAGAAATTGTATACTAATTATAAATACACAAAGACCAGCTGATATGTTGGGGACTAATTTAGAAATTAAAGCTGGAAGAACAATTTTAGAAAACTCATCAACAAAAATATTAATGAGACAAGATGATTCTAATAAAATTCTTATAAAAGAGGTATTTGGTTTAAGTGATCAGGAAGCTGATATTGTAGTAGAGTTTCCTCAAGGAGAAGGATTACTTATTACTGATACTATACATATAAGAGTTCAATTTTTAGCAACTTCAGATGAGGAATACCAGCTTTTTACCACAAAACCATCAGAAATCATATAATATATTTTTATAAAAAAAAGAAAAAAAGAATTTAACGTCTTCTTCTTTTTCTGCTATAATCATTTCTAAATAATGGCCTAAATTCTGGTATTTTTTGATTATATGATCTATTGGAAATATTATTCTCTTTATTAACATACTGTAAATCTTCTGATGCTAATTCCATACTTCCATATCGACCAATATTTAGCCTAATTGATCCTCTAAATAATGAGACATAACCGTTTTTAATTGATAATGTTTGACCTACTTTTACTTTCTCTATGCTTTCATCCCAAAGACTTAATAGTACACAACCAGTTTCATCACCCACAAGTACTTCTGCAACATTATGTGTTTTACCATCTTTTGTTGTTACTTCCTTACTTGGACTTATTTCTATTACTTTTACTAAAAGATCTACTCCTCTTGAAGCAGGATTTAATTCTTCAATTTTTTTATACATTATATCCCAACTTTTTATTTTTAAATACTAAAGAAATGGAAATACTAAATAAATTTTTCCTAGTTTATAAATTCTCTAAATTAAAAATATTATGGGAATTATAATGAAGGGAGATGAATCATCTAAAGAAAGAGGTATGGAAATAATAAAAGGATGTTTTATATTTGGAATATTATTATCCTTATCTCCTTCTATAGTTAGCTTTCTTACAAATCAAAATATTACAAATCTCTCATCAAGTCCCTACTTACCATCAGGACTTGGAGCAATACTAGAAAAAATAATACTAATGGTTCAAACCATAGGAGCAGTAGCTATTCTTTTTGGATTAATATATGGAGGATATCAATATGGAAAATATAATAATTATGAGATTAAATTATTGAACTTTTTTACTCTCTTATTTGCCTTATCATTAAATAAAATAGACTGGCTTATTATGCCTATGATTTTTATTTATTGTATTTTCTTATTTATGGATTTATATTCTACAAAGGAATTCTATAAAACTAAAGAAGAAAAAAATCCAATCATGAATTTCTTATTGAAGAAATATAATTTCATTAAAGCATCAATTATATTGATTTTACTATGGGAAATACCTGGAATAATAATAGTCACATATGCTATTTCTATAATTATAAATAATTTCTCTCTTGTTACTACTTTAACTTCAATATCTATTGGTCATTTAATTGCTTTTATATATAATAGGAGATGATAATATGTGGCTTGAAATTTTACCAAATACAACAATTTTAAATGATCCATTATATTTCTCTCCAAAATATTTCTCACAATTATTTTCTATTATTCCATCAAATTTTCGTCTCTTCATAGAAAGAGATGAAGAATATTGTATTAGGTTACTAATAGAAATTGATGATAAGATTGCTTTACCTTTTGCAGAATACATAAGTACTTTATTAAAAGCATCAGTTCATAAAGCCAAGCCTCCAAATTTAAAATATCGATATAGACTTGAAGCAACTTTAGCAAGACATTGTTCCTATCCCATTTCCAAAAATTTTTCAAATGAATTAATTCAAACGAATGTTTATCCACCAATACCATCAGATTCTTTAATGACATCTATATTAACTCTTGGTACTGCTATTGAGATATTTGCAGTTCCAAGTGAGAGNGTTTCAAAAGAAATTTCATATTATTTATCAAAATTAAAAAATAAAAATTCAAAGAAAATAGAAGTAATCCATGAAAAATCTCTTTCTAGACTTTTTGAATGTAATATATTCATATATGGTGATACAAAAGAAGCAATAAAAGCAACTCTTGCAGCATTCTCAAAGACTTCTATGAATTATTTAATTGAATATTCCATTAAAGAAAATAAACAATGGAAATTTAAATATTCTCTTTCATATCATTATATTCAAAGATATAGATCTATTTTAATTAAGTATATTCCAATTTCAATTCTTATTTTACCAATATTATTAAAATCAAATATAAGCTCAATTATGGGATTATTTTTATCTGGAATTATCCCTAATGAAATAATAATCTATTCTATAATGTCATTATTTTCTTTCATTTCTCTTTTAATTACAAAAGAATATAGAACTATTGGATTAAGTGATTATGAATTAGCTTCTATATTTTCGTTTCCAAGTCCAGAAATTCCATTGAAAAGACCATTGTCTATTCAAAAAATGGTGAAAATAAGAAATGAATAATGATAATAAGGATGGCTTTATACTATGTAAAGGTGAAAATGATCAATTAATATTATTAAATAAAGAAGATAGAATACATATGGCAATTTTTGGTATGCCAGGCTCTGGTAAATCAACTTTTATGCTCTTTCAAATATATCAGAATATAAAAAATGATGAAGGTGTATGTGTAATAGATCCTCATGGAGATTTNGTAAGAAAAGTATTATGTATAATTCCAAAGGAGAAATGGGATAAAGTTGTATATATTGATCCAACAACAAGTATTAAATATGGAAAAGTAATTAAAATTTCTTTACTTGAATTTAATGATCCTTCAAGGAAAGCCTTAATTGCTATGGGTTTTGTTGATTCAATGAAAAAATTATATGGGGAATTTTGGGGTCCAAGATTAGAGAGAATATTATTAAATGCAGTATATGCAGTAATGGAGCAACCAGATCCAAGATTAAGTTATTTATATGATATTCTTATTGATCCTGATAAAAGAAGAAGAATTCTTTCAAATGTAAGAGATGAAAATGTTATAAAGTATTGGATAAGTGAATTTCCCCTATTAAAAGATGAAGCCCCTACTGTTGTAACTAATAAAGTATATAGACTTATTCAAGAGAAATTAGTTGCCTCTATGTTTGATAGTCCAAAATCTTCTATAGATTTAAAGGAATGTATGGAAAGTGGAAAAATTCTATTGATTAATTTATCTGAAGGAAGATTAACAACTGAGGTTGCAAATTTTCTTGGCGCTCTTTTACTTAATAAAATTTATCAAGAAGGTATGGCAAGAGAGGATATTCCTGAAAATGAAAGAAAACCATTTTATGTATATGTAGATGAAGCATATAGATTTATTACCGAATCAATAAAAGATATACTTCAATCATTAAGAAAATACAAAGTATATTTAACATTATCAGCTCAATACTTAGGACAATTTGATAGAGATGGAGGAAAAGATAAAACCATAACTAATGCTATACCTCAATTATGTGATACTTTAATAGTATTTTCTGTAGGTGCAGAAACTGCAGAAGTTCTTGAACAATATTTTAAATCAGTATGTCGTTATTTTACAAAAGAAACTTTAATGACATTAATGAAGCATCAAATGGCTTTTTTGATAAGAAAAGGAAATACAAGAATTGTGAATACTGGTATGTGTATTGATATATCTAATATGAAAATTTCTAATCCTGAAGATATTATAAAGCATTCATTAAATATTTATGGAAGAGAAGTAAAAAATAATGAAAAAGAAAATCTTCCAGCTCCTGATATTTCCCCAATATGTTTTTCTATACTTTCCTTTCTATATTATAAAAGATTTCAAGAACCTACTTCTTTTTCTATAATTGAATCTCAATTAAAGAGTTTTAATTCATATGACTTAAGAGAAGCAATAAAAGAATTATTATATGATGGATTTATTTCTATGAATAATGGATTATATTCACTTACTGAAATAGCAATATCAAAATTTAAAGATATACCATTGGGAAGGGAATTTAATATACAAATATTAGGAAGATATGTAAGAAAAGAAAGAATAAAAGGATTTTATTGTATTGTAAATAAAATAATAAGATCAAATTTTCCTGATGTTATTGTTTATCCTGTAAAATATTTAAAAAATTGGAAAATTGATCCTAAAATTTGGGATTTTTCAAAAAGATTTATTGTATATATTAATCCTAATGATGTTATACAATGTTATAAAGAAAGCTTGAAATACTGCGTACCAATTAAATTTATTGTATATTCTCATAAAGATAAAAATAATATCATTTCTAATCTTTCTAATATTACTAAGATTGTTAATAATATATTAGAAGATTATGAAAAAGGAAATATAGAAGTTAGAACCATTGAAGAAGAATTTCAAAATGAAAATTATTGAGATTTTTTATAGTGAAAAATAAGCTCAGATTTTGAAGTTGTTGCTAATTCGAATTTATCTGTAATAGTAATTGCCTTCTTTGGACAAGCATCAGCACATTCAGCACAGAAAATACATCTACTAAGATCATAAACAATTCCAGCATCAGGTCCTTTTGGAATCATTTTTATTGCTGATACTGGACATGCATTTTGACATAATACACATAATATACACTTATTCATATCCCAAATAGGTAATCCTCTTAATCCAGGAGGAATAATGCCAGGTTCAAATGGATATTTTATTGTTACAGGTTTTTTAGGAATTTGCTTTATTGCCTCTTTAAAGAGACTCATATTTTCACCCTATAAATTGTACAATTATGATTTGTAATATCATTAATGGAAATAAATATTTCCACATACCTGAAATAACTTGATCTATTCTATATCTTGCAAATAATGCTCTTATAAGAGACATTACTAATAATACTATTATACTCTTTATAATAGCTATTACTATAGGTGGAATGAAAAATATTTGACCAATACCTCCAAGATATAATGAGGATATTAACATTGATGCCATAACAAGTTCTAAATCTTTTCCAAGTCTAATTAATGCATATCTTCCTCCTCCATATTCTGTAGTCCAGCCTGCAACTATTTCTGTTTCAGCCTCAGGAACATCAAAAGGAATTAATTCTAATTCTGCTAATAAACTAATCATAATTACTGCAAATCCTATAGGTTGTAAAAATATAAATGCTGTAGAATTAGCAATTTGCCATTCAGATATTTTCGTAATACATAATGAATTTGCTACTATTGCAGGACCTATAAGTGATAGACCAAAGGGTATTTCATAGCTTAACATTTGAAGAGCAGCTCTTACTCCTCCTATTCTACTAAAATTACATGCAGAACTCCATCCAGCAAGAAATACTGATAATGTTATCATTGCAGATAAAAACATTAAAAATATGAGATCTCCTTCAAAACTTATAATTCCTTTACCATTTATAGGAATTATAAGTAATGCTAAAATTGGTAATAAAACATAAATAATTGGTATTAATGAAAATATTCTTTTTTCACTTGCTTCTGGAATAATATCTTCTTTTAATAATAATTTTATAAAATCTGCAATTGGTTGAAGAATTCCTGAAGGACCTGTATAAAGTGGTCCATATCTATTTTGAATTCTTGCATAAAATTTTCTATCTATCCATTCATAAAAAAATGCAATTAATATAATAAATACTATAAACCCTATCAAGCTAATAATTTCAAATATTGTCTCAAACATGTTCAAGACCTCTTTTTTATCAAAATTCTATCCATACATGAAAAACATGGATCAATTCCTGCAAGTATCATTGGTATATCAGCAATATGTGCACCAATTAAAGTTTTACATACTGAAGCTAAATTTCCAAGTGTTGGACTTCTTACTTTATATCTTTCAGGCTTAGAAGTTCCATTTGATTTAGTATAATGAATTAATTCTCCTCTTGGTGCTTCTACTCTTCCTATTGATTCATTTGGAGGAAATGTTCTTGGAGCTTTTACTTTTAATTCACCTTTTGGCATATGATCTAAAGCATATCTTATTATCTTTATACTTTCAAGCATTTCTTCACATCTTACAATTGTTCTTGCAAAAACATCACATCCATCATGTGTAATTACTTCAAAAGGTATTTCATCATATAATAAATAAGGATCATCTTTTCTTACATCATTTTTAATTCCACTTGCTCTTAAAGTTGGTCCTACAGCACATAATGCTATAGCATCACTTGGCTTTAAAATTCCAACACCTACTGTTCTCTTTAAGAAAGTATTTTCAGTTTCTAAAACCTTTATATAATTCTTTATATTTTCTTCAAATTTATCTAAGTATTTTCTTATTTTATTAGCTTGTTCATCATTTATATCTCTTCTTACTCCTCCTATAGTATTTATAGCATGTAAAACTCTATTACCAGAAATTTCTTCCATTAAGTCCATAATCATTTCTCTATCTCTCCATAAATACATAAACATAGTATCAAATCCAGCCTCATGAGCTGCAATACCAACCCATAAGGAATGACTATGAAGTCTTTCTAATTCTGCCATTATTAATCTTATATACTGTGCTCTTTGAGGTATTTCTAAAGAAACTAATCCTTCTACTGTTTGTGTAAAAGCCACTGTATGTGCATGAGAGCATATACCACAAATTCTTTCAGCAAGATATAAATCATGCATGTAAGTATTATTTTCAAAAGCTTTTTCAATTCCTCTATGTATATATCCTATTCTTGGTTTTACATTTACTACAAAATCTCCTTCTACTTCAAATAAAAAGCACTCAGGTTCTTTAAGTGCTGGATGTTGTGGACCAAAAGGTACTTTAATAGTAGTTCCATATCTCATTTTTTGATCAACTCCTTAAGTTTTTCAATACTATAATCTTTTCTTAATGGATGAACACCTTCTGGCCAATTTTCAGGTAATATTAATGGAGATAAATCAGGATGACCTTCAAATACTACTCCTAACATATCATGAACTTCTTTTTCATAAAATATTGCACCAGGTATAAGATCTGTAATTGTAGGAACTTTTAATGATGATTTTGGAATTTTTATTCCTATTGTTATTTCAATTGAATGTTTATATGAAAAATGATATAATAATTCTATTTCTTCGCCTAGATCTATTCCTGTTATTGTAGATAAATGTCTTAAATCATATTCTCCAATTAAAAATGAAATTAAATCTCGTAAAAATTCAGATTTTATACGAATAAAAATTCTTCTTTCTTTTGGTCTTTTAAATTCTAAAACTCCAAAAGGTTCAATTTTCTTAATAAGATCTTCCATTTTTTCACCCTTTTATTTTTTCTATGAGCTTAACAATTCCATTTATTATTGCTTCAGGCTTTGGAGGACATCCTGGAATATATACATCTACAGGTAATATTGTATCAACTCCTCCATATACACTATAACCATCCTTAAATGCTCCTCCACTTACAGCACAAGTTCCTATTGCAACAACAAATTTTGGTTCTGGCATTTGTTTATAAACTCTTAAAACTCTATGAGCTACTTGCATAGTTATTGGTCCTGTTACACCAAGTATATCAGCTTGTCTAGGAGTTCCTTTAAGTAAAATTCCAAATCTTTCTACATCATATCTTGGAGTAATAGCTGCAACAAATTCAATATCACAACCATTACATCCTCCAGTATTAAAATGTATAAGCCATGGAGATCTTATTCTTGCCCATTTTTTTATTGACATTATTTATGCCACCCTCCAAATATTAATACTAATACTGAAGCTAAAGCTATAATTGAATATATAGCAGGAAGAATCCCTCTTTCAAAGAAGGAAACTGCAATAATATATGTTATTACATCAAAAATTAGGAAATAAAGAGCAAAAATAAGAAACTTTTCTAAATTAATTCTTACTTCTTCTGCTGGTAAATCTTCTCCACAAGCATAAGGTGATAGTTTTTCTTTATCATATTTTTGTTTTTGAGAAAATTTCCTTCCAATAAAGAATATTGATAATACTATTAATAATGCTATTACTATTGCACTAATTATGTTCATATACTCACCTAAATGCTAAAATTTATATATATAACTTACTAATATAAGTCTTTTGTAGGGAGAAGCCAATGAACGAAGAACTTCAGATCGCATTAATGCTACTTACAGTTATTTTCGCCATAGGAACAGTTGAAGTTAAGAAGTTATTATATGCAGTTTTATCTTTTTGTGCCATGTGTATTTGTATTGGAGCTCTTTATTGGCTTTTGGGAGCTCATTATGTTGCTATTTATCAAATTCTTGTATATGCAGGTGGTATTGTAGCATTATTTATTGCTGCCATTACTTTAACATCATTAAAAGAGGAGAGGAAATAATGGATAGAATATCAATCTTTGGATTAATAATTACACTAATATTCATTTTCTTATTAATTTACGTTATAGAAATTCTTCCTTTCCCTTCTTTTCAATATCCAATAGATTATTCTCATTTTGTAAGTATTGAATCAGAACCTATGAAAGAATATAGTCAATTCTTATGGGATAAAAGAGCTCAAGATCTTATTGCTCAAGCATTTCTAATGTTTGTTGCAGCTATTTCATGTATTACTATTTTTAGAAAGGAGGTAAAAGAAAAATGAATATTTACATATTATTTTCTTTAATACTATATGCTATTGGGGCTTATTGTCTTGTTACAAAAAGAAATATGATAAGATTACTCTTAGGAATAGAAATTCTCATTAATGCTGCTAATTTTAATTTTATAGCTTTTTCTAGAAATATTTCTGGATTTATTGATTTATTACCTCTTTCTATTGTAACTATTTCTATTGGTATTGCAGCCTCAGTAACAGCAGTAGCAATTGTAATATTAGTATATGCTTATCGTCATTATGGTACTCTTGATGTTAGAGAATTAAGAAGATTGAGAGGATAAATATGATAGCTCCAATAATTGATTTATTACTATTCTTTGCTATAACTACACCAGTTTTAGGATGGTTATGTGAAAAAATAAAAAGACCATATTTATGTGGAGCATACGTCACTATAGGTTTAGCAATAGCATTATGGCAAGTTTTATTAATGAAATTCCCAATTAAAATCTCACAATTTTCAATTGATCAATTAAGTGGCTTCATGGCTATAACATTTTTAATGCTAGGAATTTTTGCTTCTATATTTTCTATGAAATATTTAGAAAGAGATACTGGAATTCCATTGTTTTATACTTTATTAATATTAATGATAATTGGTATGATTGGAGCAGTTTTTGCTGGAGATTTCTTTACATTTTTTGTATTTTGGGAAATGATGTGTATTTCTTCATATACGCTAGTTGCTTTTAGAAAGGAAAAATGGGAACCTATCGAGGCAGCATTTAAATATTTAATAATGAGCTCAGCAGGTTCTGCTTCTATATTATTTGGAATGTCATTAATCTATGGTATGTGTGGAACATTGAGTTTCACTGAAATATCTAGAATTCTTACTGAACCAAATATTTGGGTCTACATAGCATCAATTTTTATATTCATTGGTCTTGGTATAAAAAGTGCAATATTTCCCCTTCATACATGGCTTCCTGATGCACATTCTGCTGCTCCATCTCCTATATCTGCAATGCTTTCTGGTGTTGTTGTAGAAACAGGAGTTTATGCAATTTGTAGAATAGGATTTTCAATATTTTCATGTATTAAATGGTTAGAAGTAATTGCTATTTTAAGTATATTTACAATGATTATTGGTAATTTAACTCCATTACTTCAAACTGATATAAAAAGATTACTTGCATATTCAAGTATAGCTCATATAGGATACATGTTAGCGGGCATTTCAACTGGTACTATTCTTGGGCTTACAGGTGCTTTAATGCATATATTTAATCATGCTATAATGAAAGGTTTAGCATTTCTTTGCTCAGGAGTAATACTTTATCGATTAGAAACTAGAGATATGAGGGAAATGTTAGGTGTTGGAAGGAAAATGCCAATAACTACAACAACATTATTTATATCATTATTTGCACTAGCTGGAATGCCTCCATTAAATGGTTTTATAAGTGAATTAACTATAATATCAGCATCAATAGAAGCTAATATGATTTGGCTTGGTATTTGTATAATTATCAATAGTGTAATATCTGTTGCTTATTATTTAAGAATATTAAAAGTATTCCTTCAGCCAATAACCTTGGAAAATATTAAAAAAGTAAAAGAGGGTCCAATTATTATGTTAATTCCACTCATATTATTAGCAATTTTAATTATAATCTTTGGAATTTGGCCTGATNGTNTAATGAATTATGCTAAAGGTGCTGCATATGAATTATTAAGAGGTGTTATGTAATGATAGATCTAGCTCCTTGGTTATGTTGGATTATGCCAACTATTGGCTCAATAGCTCATTATTTATTGCCAAAAAGAATTGGAAGGAAAAGATACATAGTAACAATAGGCTTCACATTTATTACCTTTATTATGGCAACTACTATGCTTCCATTATTACCAATTCATGGCTATAAAGAAATTGGTGGTATATGGCTTTCACTTCCTGATGGAAATTATGTAGAATTTGCTATATTAATTGATAATCTGAGTATAATTCTTACAAATTTAGTTGCTTTTCTCAGCTTACTAATATTGATTTATTCATATAAATATATGGAAGGAGAACCAGGAGAAGATAGATATTGGTTCTTCATGTCATTATTTGTAGGTGGAATGCTTATTTTGATATTAGCTAATAACTTCATATTCTTCTTTATTGGCTGGAAGATTGTAGGTCTTTGTAGTTTTGCACTCATTTCTCATTACTATAGTGATGAAAGAAAATACTGGATAGGTGGACCAGAGCCTTATCCATTTCAAAAACCATCTAGATGTGGATTAAAAGCTTTATTTGTAACAACATTAGGAGATGTTGCTTTACTTGCTAGTATAATAATTATTTACTTATATTCAGGAACATTTAGCTTTATGGAATTATATAAAAATGTAAATATATGGATGAGTGAAATTGCTAAAACTCCTGGATTATTAACTATTACTATTTTATTATTCTTATGTGGTCCATTTTCAAAATCAGCACAATTCCCATTTCATGAATGGTTACCAGAGGCTATGTCAGGTCCTACTCCAGTTTCAGCTTTAATACATGCTGCAACAATGGTAAAAGCTGGAGTTTATTTAGTTGCAAGAGTTCTACCAATATTTTACTTTGGTACTTGGATTTTAGGAATTAAAGAAGCATATAATTTCTTCTTAATAGTTGCAATTATTGGAGGATTTACTGCTTTTCTTGCTGCTACACAAGCTATGGTTGCTATTGAACTTAAGAAAGTATTAGCATATTCAACAATGAGTGTTATAGGATACATGATGCTTGGATTGGGAATTGCTGGAATATCTTCTGAAACTCTAATAGAAGGATTTACTTCATCAATATTTCACTTAATAAATCATGGTATATTCAAAGCAGCTTTATTCCTTTGTGCTGGTGTATTAATTCATGCCTCAGGTTCAATATACATAACAGACATGAAACTATCCTCAAGGACTATGAAATTTACATGGATATTTATGTGGATTTCTTCATTAGCTTTAATTGGCATTCCTCCACTTTCAGGTTTTTGGAGTAAAGAAGGAATTTTATCTTCATGTTATATAAGTGGACAATATTGGATATTCATTCTTTCTGTTTTAACTGTAGCAGTTACAAGCTTTTATGTAATAAGACTTATGGGTGTTACATTCCATTCTCCAAATGAAAATAATTCAAATAAGAATCATGAACATGGAGAAGCCTCAAAGATTATGTTAATTCCATATGGAATTTTAGCCATTCTAACAGTTATAATAGGTATAGTTGGTCCATGGATAAATAATATGCTATATGAATTTTTTGCTAAAGAATTTTATGATATTCACTTATTAGAATTTCACACATTATCTATTGCTCACGAAAGTATCATTCCAACAATTCTTTCTATTGTCATGATAGTAATTGGTGGTCTTCCTGCATATTATGTTTATATTGCTAATAAGCTAAGTTCAATTAATATAATTGAAAGGTATGGTATATTAAAAGCATTTCATAAATTCTTATGGAATCGTTGGTATATCGATAGTGCTTTTAATAAAATATTTGTATATCCCATATTAGCATCAAGAGAACCTACTGAAAAATATTTAGAAGGAAATATGGATCTTGCTATAAATGTAGGTATACCAAAGTTATTCTCACATATTAGTAACAATATTAGAAGAATTCAAACAGGCATCCTTTCAATTAATATGCTTTATGCACTAACATTCTTTGTTATAATTTTAGTTTTTGTAATATGGGTGATCATATGATGTATATTCCATATGCTTTATTACAAATTGTAATACTACCCCTTATATTTAGTCCTATTATAGCTTTAATTGGAATGAAAATAGGAAAAAGAGTAGGATGGATAACTTGTAGCGTTCTCACATATACTACATTTCTATTGATTATTACTGGATATAACATATGGAATAGCTCATCACCAATTATAGAAGAATACTCTTGGTCAATATTTTTATTTAATTTGAAATTTGGATTTTTAGCAGATGGACTTAGTTTACCTGTAGCATTAATAATGAACATAATATGTAATGCTTTAGTAGTATATTCAATTGAATATTTAGATCATAGAATTCATGTAATTTACAAGAAGTCAAGCAATTCTCTTAATGCTTATTATTATTCACTATTTATGTTCTTTGCAACTGGATTAATGGGCATTTCCTTTGCAACTAATTTAATTGAAGTTTATGTATTTTTAGATATTTTGCTTATTCCACTTTATTTCATAATGGATTCTTTTGGATATATTGATCGACATAAAATAGCCATGATGTGCTTCATCTGGGGATTTGTAGCAGGAGTAATATTTTTAGGTGGCTCTATTATTGCTTACTCTCAAATTGGAAGCTTTGAAATATCAGAACTATCAGCTCTTATAGGAAAGCCTCTTGCAATCATAGCAAGTTTATTCATGTTATTAGGTATGCTAATTAAACTTGCTGTATTTGGCTTTCATGTATGGCTTCCTTGGGTACATGCCGAACATCCCACATGTATAGCAGGTATACTTGCTGCAATTGTAGGTATTGAAAACTATTTAATTGCAAGAATATTTATTCAACATTTATTCGAAATATTTGAATTATTTAGTCTTCCATTAATGATATGGGCTTTAATTACTATGATATATGGTGCTATGTTAACAATCGCTCAAGATGATGTAAAGCGCCTTTACGCATGCTCTACTATAGGTCAAACTGCATATTCACTTCTTGGTCTAGCAAGTTGTACAACTTTTGGAGCAATTGGTGGAGTATTTTACTTTTTAAGTCATTCATTGGGTAAAGCAATTTTATTCTCAGTAGCAGGAATAATTGTTTATCAAACAGGAATAAGAAACATGCAAGAAATGGGTGGTCTTGCCAAGAAAATGCCTATTACTGCATCATTATGCATATTGGGCTCTATGATATTATCAGCAATTCCACCACTTAGTGGCTTCTTTGCAGAATGGATAATGTTCGTAGGGATATTTGGAAGAGGCTCTTTCAATATGATAAATATGTTAATTGCGATAATAGGTCTTTTTGCTACGTTTTTAACATTGATTTATACATTTTGGCCAGCAATACGTATGTTCTTTGGTCCTTTACCTTCGTCGCTAAATAACACTAAAGAAGCTCCACTAATAATGTTACTACCTCTCATTATATTAGCATTGATTTCATTTATAATTGGAATTTATCCAGAATTTATAACACGTTTTCTTACATCCTCTTTAACCCTAGGAAAATAAATTAATTTTTAAAACAAAGATTTTTTATGTAATATCTTATTTTCATGTAAATTAATTATGAATTAAATATTATCAAATAGTGAATGACTCACCTAATGAAGGTGCATAGGCTTTTAATCCTATTTCTTGTCTTATCTCATTAGCTAAACCTTCACATGAATTTTCATCACCATGAATACATAAAACTTCTGGATTCCCTTTAAGTGATTTTATTATTTTTATTAATTCACTTCTTCCACAATGAGATGAAAAATCAATCCACTCTACTCTACATTTTACTTTTTCTTTATTTACTCCATATACTTTTTCATCTAATAATGTTCTTCCAGGGGTACCAGGGATTTGATATGATACTAATACTACTACACAATCTTTTTCATTATTTCTCATAATATCCATGTAATATGTTGATGCCCCTCCTGTTAGCATTCCAGATGAACTTATTATAACACATGGTTTTTTCAATATTTTATCTCTATCTTTTTGTCCTCTTATCCAAAAAGCTTTTGACATAGCACTTCTCAATAGTTTATAATCTCTTAATTCATTTGGCCATTTTGCTATAATTTTTGTAGCTGCTCTACTCATTCCATCTATTACTATGGGATGCTTAAAATTATACTTTTTTAAAATACATAAAATTTCTTGAGATCTTCCTACTGAAAATGCAGGAATTAAAACTCTTCCTCCTCCTTCAATAACTTCATTGAGAGTTTCAATTAATTTTCTTTCACATTCTTCTCTTGGTGGATGATCTATTAATCCATAAGTACTCTCTATAATTGCAAAATCTATTTCTTCATCAGGTAATTCTCCTTTATTTAATAATGCTGTTTCTCTAGTATTAATATCACCAGAATACCATATTTTCTTACCATTAACATTTAATAATACATTAATACTTCCAGGTATATGACCTGAATTAAAAGTTTTTACTTCAATATTTTTTATTTTAAAATTCTTTTTTATTTTTCTTGCTCTATCTATCATTAATTTTAATTCGATTGTCTCATAAGGTAAAAGATAAGATGATAAATGTAATAAATCTCTTATTAATAAATCTGTAAGCTCCTTAGTAATCGATCTCATATAAATTCTTGGATTTTCAGATATGTAAAAAATTGGAAGAGCACCAGAATGATCTAAATGAGCATGAGTTAATATTATTCCATCTATTTCTCTTGGAGGAATGGAAAGTGGAAATATAGGCTTATTTTCCTTTAGCATTACTCCATAATCTAATAAAATACTAGTATCATCTTCACGAATTTCAAATCCAGATCTTCCTACTTCTTTTCCTCCACCAAGTACATTTATTTTTACCATTTTAATTACCTTCTTCAATCATTTATTAATATCTTAAAAATTTTTCTACTTTTAGTAAAATTTAATAAACAGTAGTATGAAATATGAAGTAATCTTGAGGTGTTTATATTGCCAATAGAATTTCATGTTAAAAAGGTAAATTTAAAGGATTCCATATTGATTACTGGCTTTCATGGTTTAGGAGCAGCTGGTTATATAACAGTAAAACATATGATCACAAATTTGAATGCTGAATTAATTGGTTATATATTTACAGATTTAATGCCTCCATTTGTATGTATGGATGAAACAAAAATTTCCCTTCCTTTTGAAATATACAAATATGATAAATATGTATTTGTTCTTACTAATGTTCCTCCTCATTCAAGAGAAAGAAATAATTTCTCAAGAGCTATTGCAGAATGGACAATAAAAGAGAAATTTAAAGCATCTTATTTAATAGGTGGCTTAGATGGTAGACTAAAATCCTCTGAAAATGATAAAATAAGATGTGTAATAACAAGTAGTTTTAAAGATCTAGATAAAATAGATATTCCAATACTAGAAAAAGGATTATTTGTTGTTGGTCCGCTTGCAATAATGCTTTCCTATTTTGAAATCAATAACTTCCCTTCTATCGCCTTACTTCCATATGCAAATCCAGCAAGACCAGATCCCATGGCTGCAGCTATTGCTATTGAATTTTTAAATAAGCTTACTGGTCTATCTGTAGATACTTCTCAGCTTATAAGTGATGCTAATAAAATAGAAGAAGAAATACAAGAATTAATAAAACAAAGACAAGAGCGTACAAAAACAGATCATAAAATGCTATACCTCTAATTATTTCTTTTTCACTATAATTTTGCAACTTTTCATTAGGCTATTAAAAATATCATCAATATTTTTTTCACATTCTAAGACGTTTATTACACTACCTATTTCTTCTTTTCTATGAGCATCACTCCCTCCAACCATTTTCATTTTTAATGCAGTAGCAAATTCTCTTGCTTCTTTATTTGCTTGAGCATCACTTCTTCCATTATAAACTTCTATAAAATCTACTCTTAATTTTGCACATAAACTTCCCAGAGATTTTCTTTTATTATCAAATGGATGAGGTGCTAAAATAAATCCCCCTTCTTTCTTAACTTCATCTATTAATAGATATGGATCTTTAATTATTGGAGGATTTTCTAATCCTAATATTATTATGTCTCCTAATGTTGTTGTAATTTCAATTCCTGGTATTACTAATAATTCTTTAAAGAAAGAACTATTTTTTATTCTCTTGTATCCTTCCATTGTTTCATGATCTGTAATTGCTATAGCATTTATTCCAGTTCTAAATAATTCATTAACTAATTGATTTAATGTGATTGTACTATCTGGAGAGCTATTTGTATGAATATGTANATCAAGAAATATTCTCATTTTTACACCTTAAAAATTCTTCCAATTCCTTAATAGATTTTAATGACTTTATTCCTTCNAATTCCTCTCCAATAATTATTACTTCTTTATATTCTTTTGATTTTATAAATTCCATTACAAATTCTTTCCATGATTTCATGTTATTTAATGCGCTTTCAAATTGTGATAATGGATAAGTTTCAGAAAGTTCTGATGGTACTACACCAAAAGGTTCTCCATAAAAGCAAATATGATATTCATCTCCTACAATTTTCTTAATTTTCTTAAATATTTTTGATTTATTAAATGGCTTTTCCTTTGGCATAGGTAATAATATTAATTTATCCTTTGGTTTAGTATAGCGTTCTATTATCCTTTTTTTATATCTTAAAATTTCTGGTCTCATTATTGATATCTCATCATAGAAAAATAATCCTCTTATTTTTTTATTTATAACAGGATCATTTTCCTCAATATAATCAATATATAATGATAATCTTTTAAATGCCTCATAAAGTCTTGGATGTGATCTACATCTAACTTCAAGCAATTCCCATAAAGTACCTTCTCTTATAGCTTCTTTTATTAATTTTATTTCTTCTCTCACTCTATAAAGATTATGTTTAGCTAATAATTTTTCACGATTTTCTTTTTCCATTTCCATTAATTCTTTAGCATTATATTTATTACAAATTGGACAACTACAAGGAAGCTCTTTCAATTCTTCAATTCTCATAGTTCCATTTTGTGTCATATATCTTTCGTCTTTTGCAAATAATGCATAAGCTGCAGAATCAAATAAATCACAACCAAGAGCTACTGCAAGAGATAACATCATTGGATGTCCAGCTCCAAAAAGATGAAATGCTCTTTCTGGTGGTAGTACTTTCTTTGCTGTTACTATCATATCTACAATTTTAGAATAGTTATATTCTTCTAAGATTTGAGTAGGACTACCTAGTGGATGTATATGAAAATCTATTTTTCCCATTTCTTTTGCACAATATTCCAAAAGATCTAAATATACTCCACCTTGTATAGGTCCTGCCCAAAGCATTTCCTTATCTTTTCTATATGAAAGACTTTCCTTTGCTCTTCTTATTGTTTCCATAACTGTATATTCTGCTTCTTCTCTATTACAATGTGCACCAGTAGGTACATCTAATATTACTCCAATATCACTCTTTATTTTTTCTTGAAATTCTATTATTTCTTCATTACTAACTTCTATATCACCATAAACTAATAATTGATAAGCTCCTGAATCTGTCATTATTGGCCCATCAAACTTGGTAATCTCATGAACATCTTTAATATTATCTTTATAATGTTTCCATATTATATAAGAATTTGTAATTATCATATCAAATCCAAATTCTGATTTCAATTCATAAGGTTCTATTATATTCTTTATAGGATTGACTACTGGCATTAAATATGGTGTTTCAATATTCCCTTTTCTTGTTCTGAGTATTCCTATTCTTCCACAAAGATCTCTTTCTTTTACCTCAAAATACATTAATTTTAGCCCTCAGAAGTTTGTTCCATGATATACTGATCGTATATCTTTTTCACTCTTTCAAACATAGGCCCGCTTCCTTCAACTCCTTTAGCTGTTACCTTTATTCTATCCATTACTGTTATTACTCCAACATCTTCATAATATTTTACCATATTTGGAAAGACTTTAGATAGTCTATCTGATAATCCTTTAAGATCAAATGGCTTTTCTTTTAATAATATTTCAGAAATTGCATCTCCACGAATTATAACTCTAGAATATTTTTCATTTCCTATAACTACATCTCCTAAGCATATACTTAAGTTTGAAGTATCAAATCCTAGTAATTTACCTTCATAAGCTACTCCTCTTATTGTGACTACTTTTACATTTTTATCAATAAAATTATTTAATTCATTAATATATCTACGAGTAGATGTTATGGACATATTCATCCCTATGATTTTTCATTTTAACGTATGAGATTTTCAAATATTTTCCCTCAGTATTACCTTATATTTCATTGAATATTCTTAAGTTTTATTTAACTTTGAGTCTTTAAAATTTTTTGCTTGCTTTTTAATTTTTATTTAGTAATAACCTAAACAATGAATTTTCAAATAAAAATTAAAGTAATTCTTTGACTTTTTCTCCTAATGTTCCTATCCAATCTATTTCTCCAGGTTTATTTCCCTTTCTTTCTTTTATAATTTTAATGATTTCTTCTACAATTACATTAATTTCTTTATTAGTATTATCTACTTCAAAGACTTTATCTTCACCAAAAGCCTCAATTGCTTTTATTAAACAATAATCTAATAATTCTGCTTGAATATTCTCCTTTATCTTTTCTTCTTTATATCCCTTCTCTTTAAGTCTTTCTCTTAATATTAAGGGATTTGTTCTTATAACAATTACAATATCAACAAATTCCTTAGGAACAATTTCCCCCCAATGACCTTCTATTATAAAATTATCCTCTTTTTCTAAAATTTTCCTCAATTCTTTTCTTATAATTTTTTCATTAATTATTTGAGCATTTCTTTCAGCATCATATCCCATAATTCCATTAACTTCAATAGCAAATTTATTCAATTCAATAATCTTTAAGCCCAATTTTTCAGCTAAAACTTTTGTAATTGTGGTTTTACCTACTCCAGGAGTTCCAGTTATAACAATATTAATAAAAAAA
>QNVI01000041.1 GCA_004348015.1 Thermoproteota archaeon
CAACTCTTGGTAATCCTATTACTGCTACAATTATTTGTTTAATTGGATATTTCTTTTATGTTCAATATAATATTTTGCACATGCTTTAAATGGTTCCGGTTCAATTTTATCTAAAGTTTTTTCAATAGTCTCTTTATCAATATTATATTCTTTACCTCTTATTACAAAACTACCAATTACACCAATTATTACTTAAGTAATTTATAGACTTAATAGCTAAGGTATATTCTTTAAGTAAATTTATTAATAAGTTTCTTTTTTCTCACTTAAATATCACTTAGACTGATAAAAATATATAGATATTCATGCTTCTTTATGAAGTTTTCATCTTATCTTATGATATAGCAATACCATATAATAAATTATCTATGAGATCTCTATGTCCCATTGTGTAGAGAGATAGCTATCTACTGCATTTTCATCTATTTCAGCAATATTTAAATCTCTCTTTATAAGATTTAATCCTTCTTTTAAAGTACTTAAGTTATCCTTTTTAATGATTTTTACAATTTTCCAAATAACCTCTAAGATACTTAATTCACTATAAAAACGCACTATTTCTTTTAATTTTGGAAAGTATCAATAATTATCTTATCTGTTGAAAAACCAAGAAAAGGTAGGAGAAATGAGGTATCAAGAAGTATTTTGAAGTTTTTCTGCTCATATATGCTTTCCTCTTCAAAGGTTATATGTCCTACTTTAGGACCATTAATAGCAAACTAAAATGCATCTCTAATAGGTTCTATTATAATTTTATCTCCTCATTATAAATTCTCAACTTCGTTCCTTCTTTTATTTCAAGCTTTTCAGCAATACTCTTTGGTATGGATATAAGTCTTTTTCTTTGATACTTTTACTTCAAAAGATTGTATGAAGGACTTTTTAGCTTTATATATTAAACAAAAAATTGCAAATTAATGAATTATTTTGTTTGATTTTTATAAAATTATTTTTCTTGAACAAACTAATTTCATATTATTTGCATTCTATGATTTAAGAATTCAATTTAAGCAATTTTTGATATTAATGATTTAATTTTCCTTATGAATTTTATTATAATTACACCTAAAAAAATTAATGGATAAGCTAATATGCATATTCCTCCAAGAGGACATTGTGCACATGAAAAGCCACATGGTATAGAAAAAAGATAGGTTATAGGTGCTACTGATGCTGCAAGTATAAATGCCCAGATATATCTCATCTTATTGATGATTTTAATTTTTATTTTATTTAGTAGCATTTTCTTTTCCCCATTTCATAGTTAAAGCACCTGTTGGACATATGTTTACACATTCCTTACAATTAATACAAAGAGCAGTTTCTACAGAATGATCAGATTTTATAGCCCACATTGGACAAACTAAATTACATTTCTTACAATGACTACACTTATCTTTATTATAAGTTATCCTATAAAATCCAAGTTTTGCTCCTACTTTATACAATAAATTAGAGAAAGCACCAAGAGGACAGAAGAAAAGACACCATCCTCTACCACCATATGTAAATATACCTCCAATTATAAGCCATGATATTAATACTATGATGCTTGCAGTACCCCAATATTCTATACTTCCATATGTAGGTAATAACCATCCAAAGATTCCAGCTGCTAAATTTTGCAATATTGTAGAAGCACAAAATCTACAGCATATACTACCTATCCAATCACCAGATAGTTTTAATCCTATAAGAATATAAATTGTTATATATCCAGCAAAGAAGCCATATCTAAGTGCTGATGTTATGTTTGTATCCTTTATATGTATTCTGAATTTATTTGGTAATGGTATTATTCTGCTAATAGCTTCGCTTACAGCTCCAACAGGACAAAGCCATCCACAGAATATTGGGCCAAGGAATAGAGATAATCCCAAAACACCTATAATAAATGCTGTCATCTCAGGACGAGAAATGAGATAATTAACTGCTCCTCGAAATATCCAACCAATTGGCATTCTTAAACAAGCATAATGAATACTTGGTTCAGCTAGATTTCCTGTAATCCAAAATTCAAGACGAATAAGAAGTGCAAAAGGAGATACAAGAAGCAAAAAGCCAATAATAAAGGATATATAGCGCCATTTATTCTTTTTAAGGATTTCAAATCTATTCATTAGCTACCACCTCTCATTAATTCTCCTCTTACTATTTCAATTGGAATAAATGTTAGAACTTCTCCTGTATTAGCATCTATCAATTTTACACCTCCTTGATATATAATAGGCTTATTCATGAGCTCAGGAGGAATTTCAAATATCCAATGGAAAACAAGACCATCTATTCTCTGTCCTGGCATAAGAGGCTTGGTAAATGTATGTGTTTTTTCATCAAAAGGAAAGTTTGCACTTACATCCCATTTAACTGGTAATGTACAATTTATAAGCTCAATTCTTAGTATAACTGGCTTCTTTCCATAATTGTATATCCAATGTGTGCCAATTTCTACTACATTAGGATTAAAGAATTTCTTTAAAGGAGTAAAACGATCAATATCAACTTTTATTGGAGTAAGATTTATTGGAGGTCCAGGTCCTCTTAATACTTTTGGTTCTGTGATATTACCTGCTGGAACTGCAAACCAGAAAAGAGTAGGTTCTGTGTTACTGAGAATTACTCCATATACTCCTGTGCTAATAGTCAATAAGAACATGAAGAGAAATGCAATGACTACTTTTTTATTCATATGCTCACCTTATTTTTCTTGAAAATGAGAAAAATTTAAGGATAATGGAATTGAATTCTTCTAAATTTTCATATAAAAATATAAAACAAGAGAACTGAACTCTTCTAATTTGAGATTAAAAATATATAACTCCTTCAATTATTAGAATCTAATTTATTAATTCAGAAAATAATTTTGAGCTCAATTGGAGGCAAATTAATGGATCAGCAAATCATTGAATTACATGAAAATCATGAGGCTCTTCGTGGAGGAAAATATTATTTTATTATTGAAAATAATAGACTTATTCATATATCACATTATGCATTAAAAAAGAAAATGAGAAAGAGACTTAATTTATGTTGTTATTATATTGATTTCAATAGAATAAAAAATAAGAAAATAATGGAAGTTATTTCCTATAGCAAAAATGGATTATCTAATAATGTTTACATATTTTCTGCTGAGGATTTATTAAATAAAGAAATAAATAAAAAAGAAGAACCAATTAATATTATAAATAATTATGAAATTGTATATTTAAGAAGAAAAGAAAAGAAATTCTTAGATGAATGGAATAATTACTATAGACCTATGTTAAATTATATTAGAAATGAAAATAAATGGAAAATAGAAGTTGCAGATCTCATAAAAATTCATATAAATAATGATCTTAAATATCCAATATCATTTTTAATACCTTACAATAAAAATATTAGAACTACATCACTTAATGTAATTACTAAGTTAATTCATCAAATATGGATTATTACAAAGATATTAAAGGAATTATCAGTAGAAGACCCATTAGAAAATTTATTACATTTAAAACAAGGTTCTAGTATTCCTGTGGCAATAATTGGTAATTATGCAATGTGGTATGAATTTAATTTAGGTTTTAATAAACTATCTGATATTCCTTTAGAGCTGAAAAATATTATTGATAAGGCAGTAGAACTTAAAGAAAAAGGATTAACAAAATGTCTAAGATTAAGACCTGATGTAGTATTTACATATGCTAAAAACTATGAGGAATTTATTCAAAATCCAATCGTTAAACTTGTTATAGAATGTAAAAATTCTGATTATAGACTTTGGGAAAAAGATGCAGAAATTCAAGTAAAATCCTATGCAAAAATTTTCACTCCTGAGCATATATTAATAACATCATTGAAATCAGTACCTAATTATGTAAAAAAGCGATTATTAAATCAAGGCATAGAGATTATAGATAATGTATATCCTGGAGGATATGGAGAAAAGGAATTAATAGATTATATTAAGCATATAATAAATAAATCATAAAAGACTTGAGTTTAAAAATATTTTTGAGGAATATGTGTAGATTATTTGGATTATATGCTAATAAGAATGTTAATGTGAATTTCAGTTTTTATAAAGCAGATAAAAGCTTAGTTAAGCAATCATATTTAAATCCATCAGGCTGGGGAATAGCTTGGTTTAATGAAGAGAAATGGAATTTATATAAAGAACCATGGCCTTTATTTAAATCATATAGAGCTGAAGAAATTGTAAAAAATGCTTATGGAAAAATAATTATATCTCATGTGAGATTTGCTACTCATGGAGAGGAAAAAATAGAAAATACTCATCCATGGTTTTATAAGAATTGGATCTTTGCTCATAATGGAATAATTTATGATGAGTTAATTAATCTTATAAAAAGTGAATATAGAGATTTTGAAGGAGAAACAGATTCAGAAAAGTTATTTCACTTAATAGTTCAAGAGATTAATGAATTAAATGATCCTATTGAAGGAATTAAAAATGCTATTAAAAAATTGAAAAATATTAAATTTTCATCACTTAATTTTATTGCTAGTGATGGGAGAAATCTTTATGCTTTGAGATATGCTATTGAAAGAGAAAATTATTATACGCTTTATTATACAAAAAGGCCTAAGAATACACTTCATTTATTATCTAAAGATACAAAACAATTAATAGAAATGAAAACTGCATATGAAGAAAAAGCAGTAATAATAGCATCTGAAAGAATGACAGAAGAAGATTGGGAGCTTATTGAAAATAGAAATCTCATTATAATAGATGAAAATTTAAGTGTAAAATTATTATCTATTGATTAAAATATTTTCAAATATTATTGAAATAATACTAATATAAAACTCCAATATAAAAACTAAGCTTAATAATTAAAAATTTTATTATTTTTAATGGGTCCGTAGTGTAGTTTGGATAGCACATCGGCTTCCGGAGCCGAAGGTCAGGGGTTCAAATCCCCTCGGACCCGTTATTATTTTTAATTAATTTTAATTAAAATTACATAAAAGATAAATATGGAATTAATAAGAAGAATTTGGAGGTAATATTTTGGATAAATGGGTATGTCAAATCTGTGGCTATGTCTATGATCCAGCATTAGGAGATCCAAGTCAAAATATAAAACCTGGGACGCCTTTTGAAGAACTTCCAGAGGATTGGGTATGTCCAGTATGCGCTGCTCCAAAGTCTATGTTCACAAAATTGACTTAATTTTTTATTTTTTTAGCATGCATATTTGACAATTTTCAACTTCAAACATAGGATCAAATGTTTTATGTATATTACATAATAGACCTTTACTACGAGTAATTTGACATATTTTACAAAATTCTATAATGAAATCTCTATGAGTTAAATTTTTATTAACAAGAGAATCTACTATTTTCTCTACTAATTTTTTAATTTCCACATCTTCTTCTAAATTTATAGATTTTCCACGCATTTTTCTAATATAAAGACTTATAGCTGATTGGCTTACGCCTAAAATTCTTGCAGCTTCAACTTGATTTAAGTTATATTTTGTTATTAAATATTTAGCCATAAGTGCTCTTAATGATGGTAATAAGCTTTTTACAATAATCTCACATAATGATATCATTTTAATATCCCTCATGTAGTCTATGTATGGAAATTAATAAATATATTTTATTACAATTGTAATAATGTGGTAAAATGAATAGAAATGTATTAAAAATAAAAGAAAATGTCTATTGGATTGGTGCAAGAGACTGGAATCGTAGAATTTTTGATGCCTTAATACCACTTCCAAAAGGAACATCTTATAATGCATACCTTATTATTGGAAATAAATCCAAAGCTTTAATTGATACTGTTAATCCTGGCTTTGAAGAAGAGCTTGAAGAAAAAATTAGGAGCTTAATACCATTAGAGGATTTAGATTATGTTATTATGAATCATGCAGAACCAGATCATGCTGGTGCTATACCTTACATTATGAAAATTGCATCTAAAGCCAAGCTTATAACCTCAAATAAAGGTGCAAAAATGGCTCAAATATATTACAATATTCCACAAGAAAGGATTATTATTATAAAAGATAATGATACTATAAGTCTAGGTGATAAGACCTTACGTTTTATTGAAGCTCCTATGCTACATTGGCCTGAGACTATTTTTACATATCTTGAAGAAGATGGAATATTATTTCCATGTGACTTCTTTGGTGCTCATCTAGCTAATGGTATCTATAGTGATGAAATTGAAGATTATTTAGTACATGCTCAAAGATATTGGGGTGAAATTATGATGCCCTTTAGAATAATGGCTCAAAAAGCTTTAGAAAAGATTGCTAATCTTAATATTAATATTATTGCACCAAGTCATGGTCCTATTCATAGAAGACCTGAAATAATATTAAATGCTTATGAAAGATGGGCTTATGGAGAAACTAATCAAAAAGTTACTATAGCTTATGTTAGTATGTGGAATAATACTGATACAATGGTTAAACAAATAGCTGATACATTATTATCAGAGGGTATAGAAGTTACTTTTCATAACTTAGTAGTTGCAGATATAGGTGATATAGCTAAAGATCTTGTAGATTCAAGAGCTATTGTTTTAGGTGCACCTACAGTTTTAGGAGGAGCACATCCCTTAGCAGTTTATGCTACATATTTATTAAAAGCATTACGTCCACCAATAAAATTTGCTATTATTTTAAGTTCTTATGGTTGGGGAGGAGGGGCAATAAGACAAATTCAAGAGATATTAAATGGTTTCAAAATTGATATTGTGGGAACATTAGAAATTAATGGTCCACCAACTGAAGAAAACATACAACAAATTATTAAAATTGCTAAGGATTTAGCTAAAAAAATTAAGGAGGGATAATATGGGAGGATTTACTGAAGAAGATCGTAAAAAAGTATTGAAAGATATATTAAAGCAAATTCACATGGGCATACCAATAGAAAAAATTAAAGAAAATTTCCAAAAGTTTCTTGAGAATGTAAGTCCATCAGAAATTGTTGAAATTGAACAAGAGCTAATTAGTGAAGGTATATCAAGAGAAGAAATTCAAAGACTTTGTGATCTTCATTTAGCAATTTTCAAGGAGCAATTAGAAAAACAGAAAATTGAAATTACTCCAACAAGTCCCATTGGTATACTTATTGAAGAGCATAAAATGCTTCAGCAAATTACTGAAAAACTTATTATATTAAATGAAAAAATTCAAAGAGCAGAAAATATAGATTTAGTAATTGAAGAATTATCACAAATAAAACATATTTTAAATGAACTTATGGATGCTGAAAAACATTATTTAAGAGAGGAAAATGTTCTATTTCCAATATTAGAAAAACATGGTATAACAGAACCACCAGCAATAATGTGGATGGAACATAATCAACTCAGAGAAAATAAAAAACAACTTAAAACTCTAATTGATAATTCTACAAGAATAAGTTTTTCAGATTTTAAGGAACAACTTAGTAAATTAATAAATAGTATAAAGAGTGTTCTAGATGCTCATATATACAAGGAGAATAACATATTATTTCCAGTAGCACAACGTGTAATTACAGAAAGGGAATGGATTGATATAAGAGAAGGTTTTGATGAAATTGGATATTGTTGCTTTACACCACTAATAGAAAAACCACCAATAGAAAAAATAGCTAAAGAAGAAAAGTCTGAAAAGCCTATGGATACTTTACAATTTGATACTGGAAATTTAACAAAGGAAGAAATTGAAGCAATTCTAAATACCTTACCTATAGATATAACTTTTGTAGATAAAGATGATACTGTAAAATTCTTCAATAAAGCAGAAAAGCGCATATTTGTAAGAACAAAAGCTATTTTAGGTAGAAAAGTACAACTTTGTCATCCACAAAAAAGTATACACATAGTTAATAGAATTTTAGAAGCATTTAAGAAAGGAGAAAAAGATGTAGCAGAATTCTGGATAAATAAGGATGGTCATTTGATTTATATAAGATACTTTGCAGTTAGAGATAAAAATGGTAAGTATTTAGGAACAATTGAAGTAACTCAGGATATAACAGATTTGAAGAAAATTGAGGGTGAAAAACGTCTATTAGACTGGAAGGATTAATTTTTTTAAGGACCAATATGACCTAATTCAGTTTGACAAATAACAGTTTTAAGACCTTTTGATCTTAAAATTTCCCAAATTTTTGCCATTTCCATAAAGCTTGGTCTTGAAATTTTTCTATTTCTAAATTCAGGTCTATAATCAAGTATACAAATTTGAACTTCTGGATCAATTTTATAGATTTCATCACCAATTTTCTCAATTTCTTCAATAGAAATAAGTTTTTTATTATATGGAATTCCAATACCAATAAAAACTTTATCTTTATAATTATCTATTAGGTATTTAACTGCTTCCCATGATGTTTTATGATATTTTTCAGCAATTTCTCTATCATTTATTCCTGTTATTTTCATAAAAGTATCTAAGTGATATCCTTTTAAATCAGGTCCAATATCTGTCATTCCTGCTTCTACTAGTTCATCAATATAATCTTTTGTTAAAATTGTAGTATTTGTATCAATATGAATTCTTGCTTTTTCATCTTTATTTAATCTTTTTAATTCTTTAATATATTCAATTAACCATTCTCTATTAAGTGTACATTCTCCTCCTGATATTGCCATTCTATCAATTCCATAATTTAATCTATATTTAGTCATTATAATTGCAGCTTCTCTTGGAGTATAGACTTTTTCCTTACTATTATAAGTTATCATCCAATTTTGACATTGTGGACATCTTAGATTACATCCACATGAAAAAACTGCAATTTCAATATAACCTTTTCCTTTAATCCACCATGGAGTTCCTACTCCTCCAACTGGATGAGGAATCCAATCATCTAAACGTCTTAAATTTTTACTAATTTTTGTTTTAATGTTCATTCCTTCTTCAATTTTTGTTATACATGATGGCTTAATTTCTCCATTTACTTCTACTGCACAACAATAACATCCACCAGTACAACATGGAGCAAAAATATCTCCTTCATTAGGAAATTTTGAAATTTTATATCCTAATAATTCAAGTGTTTTTAAAATTGTTATATTCTCTGGAACATAGAAAACTTCTCCATTAATAATAACTTTTATTTCTCTTTTTATTTCAGATTCAATTAATTCAATAGCTTCATTTGGACATGCTAAATAACAAGCCATACAACCAATACAATTAAATTTTCCAGGACATGAAATAATATCTTTACAAATATTACAATTTAAACATTTATTATTATTTCTTATTGCTTTATAAAATTTCACAATAAAAATATAGTTAAGTAAAATAAAAAATTATACTGTTTATTTCATCTTCGACTAAAAGCAAATGTGATGATAGTATTAAACCTTGAGAAAAGTATCTAAATTCTAAGAAGCTTGTGCTGTTAATTTCAATGCTATATGATTTTGCTCTAGGTAGTAATGTTACTAGGAAGATGTGAATAAGGAGAAAGTTTGGATAATGAGAAAGTCCATAGATACAATGAATAAACATGAAGTAATGAAAATGAATATCTAGGAATAGATTTGTTAGTTTTTATTAACTTTCTCCTAATAATCTTAGGATTTTTTCAGGAAGTTTTCTAACATCATCAAGTGCAATATATCTTGTATATTCTAAATTTTTGAGATTTTCAATTAATCTCATTACATTCTTCATATTATATCCAAAAGCAATTGCAATCATATCACAATATTTCTTTAAGGAATTGATAATTTTTTTACATTCGTTTTCAGTTCCTTGTGCAGGCTCACCATCAGTTAATGTTATGAAAATAATTTTTCCCTTTGTTCTTAATAAAAGAGGTTTAATAATTTTATAAACATCAGCTAATGGAGTTCCTCCAAAGGGTTGTATTTGTGCTAATCTTTTTGCATTAATTTTTGTCCATTTTTCTTCAAAGGATTTTATAAGATAGACATGTGTATAACGATCATTAGTCTGTCTATCTCTATATTCTGTAAATGCAAATATTGAAAATTCTATATTCAATTCTGATAATGCTTCAGCTAAGGCTATACAACATTTTTTATAATTATAATGATGACCATATATACTTGAGCTATGATCTAAAAGTATTATTATTTTATAACCACCAATTTTAATTCTTTCCTCATCAATAAAGAATTTTTTATTTTTTGAGATATAGCTTTCTAAATCAAATTCACCAGTATAAGAGTATACTTCCTTCCATCCCTTTCTCAAATTTCTCAATTGTGATTTTAAATGATTGATAAGCTCCATATCATAATATTTTTGCTCATCTTCATATAGTCTCTCTGGTATTATTATTTTTGGAATTACTTTTGATTCTATGCCTTTATGACCTTTTTCTAGTCTTTTTTCTTCTAATTTTATTAATTCCAATTCTTCTTTTATTATATTATCAATTTTTAAAATTTCTTCAATTATTTCTTCTTCAATTTCTTCAAAATTTCCTTCTATATTGTTTTTAATTTCTTTTATTGAGGCTTTTTTTGAATTATTTATTTTAATATTTTCTTCTTCAAATTCTTCTTTTTCAATTATTTGATTTTCAAATTCATTTTTCTCTTTAATCCAATTTTCTATTATTTTTTCTAATTCATTTTCTGAGATTTCTTGTTTATTGGTTTTTGAAAATGATTCAATTATAGAAAAATCAAGTTTTTCAAATTCCTCTATTCCAAGAATATTACATACATTATAAGCAATATCAAATACATTTTTTCCTTTTTTTAAAGCCTTTCTTGTATATTCTACAGCCTTAATAACTCTTTTGATCCATTCTTTATTTATTTTATCTATATTTTTTATTGCTCCAAAATTCATTGCTTGAATATATGCTTCAATTATATTATTTGGAGTATTTGCTAAATAATAATAAATTGCTTTTGAAAATTTTAATTCCTTATCCATGCCAGGGTATAATTTAATTCCTTCTTTTTCTATTCTATAATCTTCAATAATATTAGAAATTAAAAGATGATTTGATAATCTATAATATGAATCATAATAATCTATAAAATTTTCACTCCAAAAATTTGTTAATAGTATATGCATTGCTTCATGCCATAATGAAGCTCTCCATAATCGATATGCAATAGTAATATCTCTTGATGGAAATTTATCAATAGTAGGAGAGAAAATAGAATCATTCATAATTATATAGGGATATTTAATCTCTGGAGATAAGACCACATTGATATCATTATTTTCACTCCAAACATGAGCAAGAAATTGAGCAATAGGAATAATTAATTCATTTCTTATTTCTATTCACCCCATAAGCTTACAATTAAATCTCTTACTTTTTTTGCTTCAATATCCCCCCATTGATAATAAACATTAGCAAATACTATTTCTGCTGCTAATTTTGGATCTAAACCTGATGATAATAGCTTAGCAAAAGCTATTGTTTCTCTAATTGATGGTGAATAATAAATATCTTCAACTTTTGCAGCTTCTCTTAATTTGTTTGCAAGAGTAATTGCTAATTCTAATTGTCTTTCATCAATAGGATTATTAATATACATTTTTACTATTCTTTTTTCAATTTCTATTGGTGGATAATCAAGATGAATTCTTATGGGAAATCTTGAAAGTAATTGTGGTGGCAATTCTTTGGTTCCAGCATGAGATAATGGATTTATTGTAGCAATAACAAACCAATCAGATTTTGCTTTAATTATAATCGTTTCTCCTGCTTCTTTTAATACTATTTCTCTTCTATCATCTAATGCTTCATCAAGTCTGAGCAAAACATCAGGTTCTGCACTATTGATCTCATCAAGATAAAGAAGAGCTCCTTCTTGCATTGATTTTGGTATAATTCCTAAGGCAAATTTTGTTGATCCATCTTCTAAAATTGTTGATCCAACTAAATGACTTTCTTTTGTTCTCAAGCTAAAGTTTATTGAATATAATGGTTTTTTAATTATTTCAGCAAATTTTCTCACTAATGTTGTTTTTCCTGTACCTTTTGGTCCAATAATTAAAACAAAGAGTTTTTTCTCATAAGCTTTTAATAAAATTGGTAGGGAATTATTCCAATCATCATAAATAATGTTTTTTGGAATATAAGAAGTAAATTCAAATAAATCCTTATTTGATTTTTTATTTTTGAAAATTTTAATAAAAGTCCTTTTAGATTCTTTATTTTTTATCATTTCATTTATTCACAAAATAAAAAATAGTATCAAAATTTATAAATTTTAAAGAATTTAACTTTTTAATTCTCTTAATATTATATCTTTAATTTCTTCTTTAGTTGGTACTCTTCCTGAAAATACAATTTTATCATTTATTACTACTGCAGGTGTTGTAGTAATACCATATTTATCTGCTTCTTCTGAAAATACTGAAATATGTTTTACATCTACATTCAAATTTAATTCTTTTACAACTTCTTTAACTATTTTTTTTTCTGTTGCTTTACATCTAGCACATGGAGGATCTGAGCCAAATACTTTTATTATACTCATATTTCCACCATTTTTTATTTATTTATTTATTATAAATATTTTTTAAAGTAAATTTCCAAGTAATAGAGATATAAATGTTGATATAATTATTATTGAAATAATATAAGTAAGAGATTTCTTCCAGCCAAATATTCTTGTTATTGCCATCATATTTGGTAAACTTAATCCAGGATCTGTAAGTAATAATGCCAAAGCAGGAGCTTTTCCCATTCCCAATCCTAAGAGCATTTTAACAATAAGAGCATTTTAACAAAAGATGCTTCAGTCATTGTTGAGAAATAACTTAAAGCACCAATAATATCTGCTAATAATACAGAAGGCAAATCATTTCTTCCTAATGCTATTTTTATCCATTCCTCTGGCAATATTGCACCAATTATACCAATAATAAATACTCCAATAAGTAATAGAGGAAATATTATACGAACAAACCATAAGGTTTCTCTTAACCATATTTTAATTTCTTCTGAATTAAAAAATAGTTTTGTATAAATAATCGTAGGTATTAAAATTATTGAAAATATTAATAATTTTTCTGAATAAGGCCTACCAATACCTAAATAATTAGGTAATAAAAGAAGAAGAATTAGTAAAAATATTAAACCAATAAATTTTTTACTCTTAATTATTTTATAATCTTTCAATTCCATAGTTTTAGATATTCTTGCCGATTCTTCTCTTCTAAATACATATACCATTATTAATCCTACTAAAAATGATGTGGATAAAGCTGCAATAATTCTCATTATTGCAAAATTCAATCCCAATATACTACCAGTATAAGTAATAGCTAAAATATTGAGTGCTGGAGCAGTCCATAGAAATATAAATGCTGGTCCAATACTACTTCCTCTTTTATATAAACCAGAGGCAATAGGAATTATAGTACAGGAACATACTGCTAATCCTATACTTGATTATTGCTGCTAATGGAAATGATATTATTTTACTTCTTGCAGATCCTAAATATCTAATTACTACATCTTTTGAAAGAAATGTATTGATTGCACCTGTAATTAAAAATGCAGGAATTAAACATGTAATAACATGTAGTGCAATATAATCTATTAATGAGTTTATTCCAGCCATTATAATATCAATTAAGTTCATAATGATTAAAAATTTAAGCGATTATTTATTTTTATCTTCTAATAATTTTAATTCTTTCAATTGTTTTAAATATAATCCAAGATAAGTATAAATCAATAATTCCTTGTCCTATGTTCATAATGGATACATAGACTATAAAACCAATAATTGAGCCGAAAAATAGTGTTTCAATTGCTTTTTCAATAGGAATCCCAAAAAATAAAGGAATTGCCCAATAATAATTTAAAATTATAGCAATTATACATCTTGTAATTATTGCTAATAATGATGCAATAGTATAATTAATCATTGAAGTATATTTTGATGAGAATTTTGAGATTATCCATAATATAATTATCATTGATGTACTACATACAGTTTTCATTACTGCACCTATTATAACACCATAACCAATTGCAGTTAATATAATGAACATTCCTAAGGATACAAATAGAGCATATTTTATACCAAAAATAAAAAAAGTAATTATTAATGGTATGGCAACAAAATCAATTGACATACCCCATGGTGCTCTTAATGGTACTAATCTATTCATAATTTCCAATATTAATGTAAGAGAAATCATAAATCCAGTAAATGAAATTTTGAATAANTCTAATNGTTTTTTCATATGAGAATAAAAATGTTACTTAAATTTAAGAGTATCTACTTATTTTTGAGTAAAAAATTTTAATAAAAAATTATTATAATTATATCTTATGATAATTGCAGAATTTACTGTAATACCAATGGGAACTGGAAGTACAAGTGTAAGTGATTATATTGCAGAGGTATGTAAAGAAATAAAAAATTCTGGATTAAGATATATGGTAACACCAATGGGAACAATAATAGAAAGTGAAAATTTAGATGAAATATTTAATGTGATAAAAAAAGCTCATGAAGTAATGGTAAAAATGGGAGTAAAAAGAATTGTTACAACAATAAAAATAGATGATAGAAGAGATAAAGAAAGAAAAATGGAAGATAAAGTTGAAGTATTAAAACAAAAAGGAGTAATTTAAAGACCAATTAAAAATGGTGTTATGAAACTCTCTATAATAGCCGCAATTAGCAATAAAATTAATGAAATATAAATCCATTTTATTTCTTTTTTTAATATTTCAATAATTTTATATTCTTTATGTTTAATAAGCTTCATAATTGTATAATATCCAAAACGAAAACCACTTGATGATGCAATAACTAAAGCACTTAATTCAAATATTCCATGAGGAGCTAGTGCTTTAATTGCAATATCTATAGGTAATATTGATGCAATATAACCAGTCATAAATCCATTTAATATAATTACAAAAATTGGTGAAATTAATAATATGGGAGATAAGAAAAAAGCAATAAAGACAACTAATGTATTTTTTAAAAATAAGAAAATTACTGTAGAAATATTATAAGGTTTATATAATTCTGCATAAGGTTGTAATATTTGATAAAAAATAGATTGCTCAATAGGAATTTTTGCTTTTGGAATAAAATAACCATAAAGCATAGTTATTATTAATAAAACAATAGGAATTAAAATTGATATGCGAAATTTCTTCATAAGCAAAAATAATAAAAATTATAAAAATATATCTTTCTAATCATGAAAGAAGATATTAGAAAAGAAATAATTAAGGAAAAAGTTGAAGATTTATTATTAGAAAAAGATTTGAAGGTTAATGAGCTTGTAAATAAATTTAAAAATTTAGGTGGATTCATGGCACCAAGAATTTATAAAGCTGTAGAAATTATGAAGGAAATGATTTCAAGTAATTCTACAAATTTCCTATCATTTACAGGAAATTTAATTGCAACAGGTATAAGAGGGGTAATATCTCAGCTTATAAGAAAAAGAATATTTCATGTGGTAATAACAACTTGTGGAGCAATAGATCATGATATTGCAAGATCTTTTGGTGCAAAATATTCATGTGGAGAATTTGAATATGATGATGTATTTTTAAATAAAATAGAGATCCATAGACTTGGTAATGTATTAATTCCATTAGAAGATTATGGTCCATTAATAGAGAAAATAGTAAGAAAATATCTTCCAGAGATTATAAAAGATAAAGAAGAAATTTCTCCAAGTGAATTATTAAGAGAATTTGGTAGTAAAATAGAAGATAAAAATTCTATTTTGAGAGCAGCATATGAAGCCAATGTACCCATATTTGTTCCAGGGATTATAGATGGTGCTTTTGGAACAAATTTATTCTTCTATTCTAAAATGAATAAATTAAAATTGAATTTATTTAAAGATATGGAGATTCTATTAAATATTGTTTTTGATTCAAAGAAAACTGGTGCATTAATAATAGGAGGAGGTATAAGTAAGCATCATGTAATATGGTGGAATCAATTTAAAGAAGGACTTGATTATTGTATTTACATAACAACAGCTATGGAATATGATGGTAGTTTATCTGGAGCAATGCCAAGAGAAGCAATATCATGGGGAAAAATCAAGCCAACAGCAAAACATATTGCAATAATAGGAGAGGCTTCTATAATTTTACCATTAATTGCATCATGTATAATCTAAGATAAAAAATAAGAAATAATGAAAAATTTTCATAGAAAAGATTTATTCAAAATTTATTTCTTTTTCTTTTTCTTCTCTTCTTTCTTAGCTTCTGGTTTTACTTCTTTCGACGTACTAAATCCCCTCTATTGAATTATTAATATTGTTTATTGCTTATAAATTTATCTATAGGTATTTATTAAATTTTAAAAGATGAATGAAAATTTTCCAAAAGAAAATGAAGATGGAAATATAGAGTATAAGCTTAAGATAGCTCAAACTACAAAGGATAGATTAGAAGAATTAGCATCTCAAATAAGATATAGACTTGCTGAAAAAGGTGGTGAAGCATTTTATATATTAGGTGTAAGTGATGATGGAGAAATTATTGGATTAAATGATGAGGAAATTAATATTTCACTAGAAAATATTAGAAAAGCTGCAGAAATTGCAGGTGCTAAAGTAAATATAATAAGAGAAGCTCAAGGTAAAAAAGGAAAAGTATTAGAATTATTAATTAGAAGATCTAAAGATCAATTGCCTATACAAATTTCTATTATAACAATAGGACAAGCAGATCATGGAAAAACAACAACTATTGGAGCTCTAATTACAGGAGAATTAGATGATGGTGATGGATTAATAATGGAGAAAATAGCAAGATATAAGCATGAAGTTTTAATGAGAAGAACATCTTCTGTAACAGAAAGAATAATGGGATTTGATGAGGATGGAAATATAGTAAATTATGTATTACCATGTCCATTGGATGAAGCTCAAGTATATTTGAATAGCTCTAAGCTTATATCATTTATAGATATTGGTGGACATGAAAAATATCTAAAAACTGCAATAAGAGGATTGTTATCACATAATCCTGATTATGCAATGCTTATTATTGCAGGAAATACTGGAATTTCAACAATGACAAAAGAACATTTAGGAATTGCACTAAGCTTAAAAATTCCAATATTTATTGTTATTACAAAAAAAGATATTACACCAAGTGAAGTACTTTCTAATAATATAGAAAATTTAATAACATTATTAAAATCTCCAGGAGTAAATAAAATTCCCATAATTATAGAAGATATAGATGATATTGCAATTTCTGTAAGAAATATGAAAGGAGGAAGAATTACTCCAATATTTATAATTTCTAATAAAAATGGAGAGGGATTAGACTTATTAAGAAAATTTTTAAATTTATTACCTCCAAGACTTAGATGGGAAAAAGAAATATCAAAACCATTTTTAACATATATAGATGAGAAATTTAATGTTCCAGGTGTAGGTAGTGTTGTAGCAGGATTAATTCTTCAAGGATGGATTAAAGTAAATGATAAAGTATGGATTGGTCCTTTTAAAGATGGAAGTTTTAAGGAAACAAGAATAAAAAGTATACATGCAAAAAAAGGAGTTTACATAGATAAAGCACAAGCAGGAAATAGTGTAACATTTGCTATAACTGATATACCATATGATGAAATAGAAAAAGGAATGGTATTATTAGGCCAGGGAATGCCATTAAAAGCCTATAGGGAATTTGAAGGAGAGGTTTTTATTCTTCATCATCCTACAACAATTAGATTGGGATATGAGGCAGTATTTCATATTCATTCCATAAGAGAGACATGTAAATTAATTTGGAGTTCAAAAATTCCATTAAGAACAGGAGATAGAGCAAAAATAAAAGTAAGAACAAGATTTCATCCAATTTATATAAGGGAAGGGGATAGATTTCTTTTTAGAGAAGGAAGAGCAAGAGGAATAGGGGTAATAACAAAATTAATTACATAGAAGTTTTTCCACCTATAAAGTCTTCAAATAATTTTCTTGATTGACTTACTGAATATTTCACTGGTGGATTTTTAAAGCCATAAGCACATATGCTTAATATACTACCAGATAATTTTCTTTCTAAAGCTAATTTTGTTGCTCTTATTATATCAAGTAATATACCTGCACCATTTGGACCATCATTTGTTCTAAGATATATGTCTATTATTACATCTGAGCCAAGACAATTCCTTCCTTCTATATAGAAATAACTTGTTCTTCTATCCTTCATAAATTCTACAAAATCAGAAGTACCTGTTGTAATTTTCGAATCCTTTGGTAATAAATTTTCTATTATTTGTGTTTTAATATTTCTTTTTTCTTCTTTTCTTTCTTCTTCAAGTATTCCATAGGCCTCCATTGATCCTCCAATATCAAGTTGATAAGTTTTTTCAATTTTTACTCCTCTTGAATTTAAAAATTCAATTAATCCTAGGTGAAATACAGTTCCTCCTATTTGGCTCATTAAATCATCACCAATTAGTGGTAAACCATTTTCTTTGAATTTATTATTCCAATTGATATCTGAGGCAATTTTAGTTGTTGTACAATTTATAAAAGCACATTTAGCTTTAATTGCTTTTTCAGCATAAAATTCACTTGCCTTTTTAGCACCAGTTGGTAATAAATTTACAAGAATTTCTGCATTTATACTTTTTAAATAATCTTCAATATCAACTGATGGCTCATTACTTACAATTATTAAATCTTTAAGTATTCCACTAGTCCCATCTAAAACTTCTCCTTTTACTACTTTAACATTCATGTAAGGAACATCAATAAACTTTTTTGTAACATTTGGCTTTGAAAATATAGCTTCTGATAGATCTTTTCCTACTTTTCTTTTATCAATATCTATTGCGCCTACAATTTCTATATCATATGGTTTATATCCTCCAATATCCATATGCATTATTCCAATATCACTATTTTTATAGAAATTAATTGCTTGAACTAAAGAACAGCAGCAATTTCCTACTCCTACTATTGCAACTTTAATACTCATTTTTTTCACCTAATATTAACAAAAAATTTTAATATTTATATTTGTTTTACAAATATTAAAAATTAAAATTAATGAGAATTAAAATGAGCTTAGAAGAAATTAAAAAAGAAATTATCGATATTAAAAAAATGTTAGAAGAAATAATGGTATTACAAAAAGAGATATTAGAAAGATTTAAAGAAGAAAGCATATCTGAAGAAATTCCATTAGATGCTTCTCTTCTTTTAAGATTACCAGATCATTTAAGAAAAACAATGATGGCTTTAGCAAAGCTTGTAAAAGCTAAAGCTGATGATGTGGCAAAGATTACAGGTAGAGCTAGAGCTATAGAAAGTGCTTATTTAAATCAATTAGCAAGAATGGGTTATGTGAAAAGAGAGAGGATAAAACGTGAAGTATATTTTTCAATAATAGGTGGTGAAGAATGAAGAAAATGATAACTATACATTCTTTTAAAGGAGGAACTGGAAAAACTCAATTATCAGTTAATATAGCAACTATACTTGCTAAAAAAGGAAAAAAAGTTGCATTATTTGATTTAGATTTAAGAGCACCTACTCTTCATGAAGTATTCAATCCTAAAAAAGTAAAATGTTATATAAATGATGTATTAAGTGGAAATATTGAAATTAATGATTGTATGATAGATGTTTCTGAAAAAATAGGAGAAAAGAATAAACTCTATGTATGTTTTGCAAATTCTTCAACAGAAGCAATTAGAGAAATGATATCAAGAAAAAGAAAATGGGAAATAGAAGCCTTAAAGAAATTACTTATTATTAGAAAGAAATTATTAGAAGAAATGAATTTTGATTATATTATAATAGATACAAGTCCTGGTATTATTTATTTATCTATAAATGCAGTTGTTGCAGCAGATCTACCTATTTTAGTTACAACATTAGATGAATCTGATGTTAATGGAACAAATAAAATTGTAAGAGATTTATATAAAGTATTTGAGAAAAAACCTATGATAATAGTAAATAAAGTATTGAATACTAGTGAAGAAAAGATGAAATTATTAGATGAATTAAGAAAAGAAAGTGAGATTATAGGAATATTACCATGTTTTTGTGAAATTGGAATAATGAAGAGATCTTCTATTTTTGTAATTGAAAAACCACAACATCAATTTACAAAAATGCTAGAAGATATTGTAAATAAAATTATTTAACCATATTTTTTCTTTATTTCCTTAACTTTTTTAATATAATCTTCTAATTCTTTCTTTTGTTTTATGCTTTCTGGTAAGGTTTCAGGAAGTAATAAAATTACAAAAGTAGCTAAAAATAGAAATATAGTAATAAAAGAAAATATTTGCTGAATTAATAAAGGAAATTCTATTAGATAAAATAATCTACATATTACTACAATTATAAATGAAATTGCAACATAATAAGATCTTTCATTTATTGAACAAATATCCCCCCATATTACCATCATAAATAAAATAGTTAATATACTCCAAGGAATACTTGCTAGAATTATTAATCCCATTAAAGTTTCTCCAAATAGAGAAATAAAAGCATATAACATACCAAGAAAAGCATATGAAAATAGTAAAAGCAATCTTCTTCCATATTTATCAATAAGAATTCCTGCAATTAACATAAAAATAATTGAGGTAAATAATACGATATTTTGAAGATTAACAAATTTTTGATGATAAAAAGAGTAAAGAATACTTCCAGAATTGCATCAATACAGCTAAAAATAAGCCATAATAATAAAAAAGATAATTTTAATGAAAATTTAGTTTTTGTATAATCTTTATAAATAGTAAACTCCTTTGATTTTATTTTCATTATGAAAGCAATTAATTTAAGAAAAACAATTAAAAAAATAAAATAATGAACATTTAAAATAAATAATGAAAATAAACCAATTAGAAAATATGTTGTAAATAAAATAATTCCTGATTTTATTCCTCTATCCTCAAAATTTGTAATATTAATTACTGATGATAGTGATTTAGATAAATTTAATCCTAAAGAAATTGGACCAAATATACATAATAAAATCTTTTTTAATAGATTATCAGGAATAATAATTAATAAAGCAAAAGGAATAATGAAAATATCAAATATAGGATGAAAAGGAATTTTATTTAATGAGCCTAAAAAAATCACTAAAGAAATAATTATATGAAATGGAATAAATATATCATAACCTATAAATTTAAAATTTGAAAGAACTATGTAAATAACAATAATATTTATTATTGCATATAATACATGAAATTGTCTTAATATTGAAATATTTTCTAGATTTATTTTCACATTAAATAATAACACTTTAATTTAATATTAGTTTTTGTTTAAATAATAATTATAACAATAAAATAAAAATAGAAAAGTATTTATATTAGTTTAACTAATTGTATTTGTGTAGAACAGAAATACAGGTGAAAATATGAAGAAATATAATCCTACTCCAATAAGAATTTGGGTTCCAGTTCCTTAAGATTTAAAAAGTGATAAAAGTAATGAAGGATTTCTTAATTTACTTGCTTCCATCTTCGCCTTTTTAATAAGAGAATTAATAACTCTCTTTGTCTTTCCAAAACTTTTATTTTTTCTTAATTTTAGCTTCAAATTATTAATATCTTCTTGACTTATAGAATTAAATAATTTCTGTAAAATATTTCTGAATTCAAAATCTTTAAGTGAAACTACTATTGGAAATGGTAGACTTTCCTTAGTAATTCTTGATATAAGCTCATAATCATCATAAAATGTATCTTCTATATCATCTCTTAATATAGCAATCATTCCTAAATAACGTCCAAATCTTCCAAGAGAATTTATTTCTTCTTCACTTCCTCCACCTATAATTCCTCCAATTTTTGTATAACATTCTACATCTGCTGCCTTCATGTATACAATTTTAAGATATTTTCTTGGTGTAACATTTAAATTTCTTATTAATTTTAATTCTTCAATTTCAGCACTTCCTAATTCAAAAATTCCATTTCTTATTACTTCTAATATCTTAATTGATTTTTCCTTTGGTAAATTAATAAGAAAATTATGAAGATTGATTAATCCTCCCATTAAAAGAGAATCTCCAATTAGTAACGTTTTCTGTAATCCATACTTTCCTAATAATGTTTTCTTCATTTTTTTAGTTCTAAAATATGAAGAATCAATAATATCATCATGAATATCAATTCCTCCACCTATAAGAACAAAAGATTTTGCTATAGGATATATATCCTCAGGATTTCCTCCAACAGATTTACATGCTAACATCATTAAAAAAGGTCTTGAATAATCCTTCCATTTTTTAGAAAAATTCTTTATAATTTTTCTTGCTTCAGAAGAATAAACATAGGGAATAATATCATTAAAAGCAGATTTTACTATTGGTTCTCCAAAATTTTTAATCATTTCTTCAGTTTTCATTTAAATCACAATTTTATTATCTATTTTTTATTTTAAAAAATTTAATAGGAAAATAAATGATAGAAAATAATGCTGTGTATATTGTTAACACAAATGAAAATTCATAAAATATAGAATTCTCTATTACAAACCAGTAATAATTAAAATACCAATGCATTAATATTGCTGCATCAAATCCATATTTTACTGCACAATAACCTATCATAATTCCAGCAAAAAATGTAGAAGGAAATTTTCCAATTTCCCATATATTAGATATTAAATGAGCATAAGAGAAAATAAATGAAGAAAGAATTATTAAAAATATTTTAATTATATTTAACCATTTATCTTTTACATTATAAAATCCTGGCTTGAATATAGCAATAATAAAATTATTTGTATATCTTTTTAATAATAAATAAATTCCAATAGGAATGAGAATGGGAATCAATCTAAATCCTATTTCTTCAGATATTACTGCATATGATAAAGATAATAATGAAATTAATGGATCAGTATAAACAGGTCCTCCTATACCAACTCCAATGGTTTCTTCAAATTTATGTATCAACAATATTATTATAAAAGTAAATGATGAAAAGAAAGGCATATTAATTAAAAAATTTCTTTCGCTAAAAATTCCTTCTTTTATTAATTTTGTAATAGGATATTTTTCATAAGAAAAATAAGATATTAAAAAGCAAATAATGAATATTATGTAAATAATAATTAACAATTGCCATAAATTAATCTCTATTGGTATTTTTATTGAATAAAAATATAATAAATTTAATTTTATTGTAGAAATGCTTTTTGAAATATTAAAATTAATAAAGCTAATGATTAAAATAAGAGAAATAATATAAGTAATAAAACATAAAAATGATAAAATTCCATAGATTCTATTAAATAGCTTAAAAGAATAGTCTTCCAATTATTACTCCCTTTTTATCTANTATAAATTCAACTCCATTAAGNTTTGGTATTTTTAATATGAAATCACGCTCAGTAACAATTCCAATAGGCTTATCATTATATGCCACAACTAATGATCCTATATTATTAGAATTCATAATTTTTACTGCTTCAGATAAATCAACTTCAGGACTAATGGTTTTTGGATTTAATGATGCAATTTTTAAGGCATTTATTTCAAATGGATTTAATTCTTTATTTATAATATCTTCAAAATAATTACTTGCCATAAATCTTATTATATCCTTAATTGTTATTATTCCTACTAATTTATTTTCGCTTACTATTGGAATTCTTCTAATATCTTTATCTAGCATCAAGCCTACTACATCATTAATTGTTGATTTTATATCAGTAGTTATTAATGGCTTTGACATTATTTCTGATACTCTTATAAATGTTTGTACATCTGAAAATAATTTAAATAAATGTCTTTCAGAAAATAATCCCCAAATCTTCATTTCTTCATCTACTATAGGAATTACACCTATATCATATTTTGCCATAATTTTCATTAAATCTGGAATTTCATCTGTTATCTTTCCAATAACTGGTCTTTTATTTACTATAGGCTCAATAGTTTCCCAAAGCACATTAAAGGATTTTTTTCTTATATATCTTAGAATATCTTTTACAGATAATAAACCATTAATTTTAATTCCATCATTTGAAATAATTGCATGTCTAACATTTTTTTCACTTAATAATTTTATAGCATCTATTATTCTTGTATTCATAGATAAAATTAATGCTGGAGGATGACGAGCAATTAATGTTACATACATTATAATCACTTTCAGTTAAAAATAAAGCTAGTTATACTATATATTAATTATGTATTTAATACTATATGATATAGAAGGGAAAAAAGATCCACATGGAATTAGAATAAGATTAGTAAGAAGATTAAAAAAATTAGAAGCATTTCAATTACAAAAATCATCATGGATTATAGAAAAAATTGATGATAAGTTATTAAAATTAATAGAAGAATTTAGAGAAGCAGGTGGTTCAATAAAGATTTTAGAATGGCTACCAAGAAGTTTAAGTGAGATTATAGGTAAAATAAGGAAAATTGCTTTGGTAATAACATCAGTAGAAATTATATCAGAAAAATGGTATGAAAAAATAAGTAATTTACTTAGAGAGAAAAATATAAAATACATAACAATTCCAGCTGGAAGAGAAGTAGGAAAATTCTTTTTAAAAAATGTAGATAAAAGCCTAAGTAGAATATTAGATGAAGTTTCCTTAATGGATATTGATGGTATTATTATATTAAATAATGGAAGGAGTACAGAGAGCGGAATAATCTATATTGCACAAGCAATTTCTAATACAAAGATATTAAAGAATTTAACAAATTTTCCATTAATACATATAGAAAGAATAGGAAGAAAAGATGGTAGTATTATAATTTGGAATGGAGGAAATAATGAATTAGTTAGTATTATTAAAGAAATGACTGGACTCAATGTAATAAAGCCTAGTATTGAATTAATGAATATTAGTAAAATGGGATCAAGAGAAATAAGAAAAATACATTGTGCAATGCCAGGTGATAAAATTATAGTAAATGATATTTGTATTGGAATTTGTTTATCAGATCAAGTATATTTAATAGCTGAAAATGGAAGAATTATTGATATTATGGGAGGAAAATTGAATAAAAAAGCAGCAAATAAAATTTCTTTTGATTCTATTTCAAAAGTTATTATTAAGACAATAAGATAGTTATTTTATTGGTGTTGGATAGGATATCATACATCTTATTGCTGTACCCTTATTTGTAAATATGTAAAGATAATAATCTGCACCTTCTGGATCTAATTTATAACCTGCTCCTAATGGAATTTTAGTTGAAGTATTGGTATAAGCAATTATTGGTTGAGAGAATTTTGTAGAAATAATAGTAATCCATGCTTGAATTTTAACAAGACTTGCTCCTTCTAATATTAAAGGATCTCCTTCATTATATATTGTAATACTCATTATAATATTATTTCTTCTATCTATTTCTATATCTAAAATTTTTACATTTTTTTCCAATGGTATATTTTCATATGGTTTTCTAGCATAGAAAAAAGTAAAAGAAATAAGAGAAATTCCCAATATTATTAAAATTATTATTATTATAATAATTGATTTTCTTATTTTCATAATATCACCTTAATGTACTGGTACTGCAGGACTCATTACTTGTATAATTGCTGGAATAAGTACTACTGTTCCTAAAATAGCAAATCCTAATGCTAATATTGCAAGCTTTCTCATTACATTTGTTCCAACTTCTTCTATTTCTTTATATTTTGAAGTATAGCGTTTTACAACAAATCCCCATATGGTAAAGCATATAGAAAGTCCATACCCAGAGATTACTGCAATAAATAAAGGAGCATCATGAAAAATAAAGCAATATGGACATGGAACTGGACTTTCTGCAGTGAATACAACTCTACAACATGGTACAACAACTGGACTTACTGTAAAATAAAAAGCTAAATCAAGAAAAACATCAATTACTATTAATGGTATAAAAGCAAGAAATAATTTAGATAAAGATTTCATTAATGGTGCTCCTTTTACTCTTCTATTTATAAGATCTAAAACAAGCCAATTTCCATAGACTAATAAAACTATTAGCTTAACTCCATTATCTATCCAAGACCAAGGTGCTCCAGCTTGATTTACTCCAAATTGACACATAGCACCAGGAATTAGTGGAATTAAGCTTTCATTTGTTGCCCAGAAAAGTATACTTGCAATAATTCTAACTATAAATAATACCCAAATGACTGTAGAAATAAGATAAAAAGTTTTTTCTAATTCATATTTTTCTTCAAGTGATGCTTTTGATATTTTTTTAATTATACTATAAGCTTTTGGTCCAGCATATAGCATTAATACTACTCCAGAAAAACCAAGTATTATCATTATTGCAGTTAATGGAGTCCATATCATTTTTTTCACTTTGTAGTAGTTGGAGTAGGTTTAGGCTTTACTAATTTCTTATATGTAAATGCTCCTACTATAAGAATTACTATTCCAATTACAATTATGCTTGTAATAAATGCCATAGATGGTGGTACATATGCTATTCCTTTAGCTTTTAATCTTGGAAGAGCTTGATCTATAGTTAATACTGGAGTATTAGCTGGTAATTGAGTCTTAAATACAGTTAATGGATTCTTATCATTATATCCATATTTTAATAATAATTCTACTGAAGTATCATTAATTGCTATTCTATTACTACTACAACTATTAGTAATTGCTGCTCCTAAGAGTATTTTTGTTGTAGGAGGATCAACACTTACAACAGTTCCATTTCTTATTTCTATAATAATTTTAGGAGCTGAAGTTCCATACCAACTATCTAATGCTTCTATGTGAACATTGGGATGTGCTGCAACTGATCTTAACATACATCCTGGACAGCATGTCCATATTCTTTGATTTTTATCTACATCAATTAATTTAAAGTTTGCATCCATTTCTGGTGTTATAAGCATACCACAGGCCTCACATCTTGGAACTCCATAATATGTATAGTAATAGTACACACCTATTCCTATTATTACTATAGCAACTACTGCAAATATAGCAAATATTAATTTCTCCTTCATATTTAACCCCAATTTAATTGATAAATCTTAAAAATATAAGAATAATGGAATTGACTTCTTCTAAAAAATTCTAAGAGCAATCCTTAAATAAAAAAGTAAAAATAAGAAGAATGAGGATAAATGAAGATAAATCTATCATTTATTTTCATATTAATGTCTATAATATCAATATCTGGAATATTAGCAGTAGTTGGAGTTTTTCTATATACACATCCATATTTTAATCCTCTTTATAAGCAACCATTACCAAAGGGTTGGATAGATGAAAGAACTTATGTTTCTAATAATTTTACAATAAAAAATGGAGAAACAATTAGGGATATATTTCAATATACAGGAAGTGGTGGACAATCTATTATGATTCTTGGAGTTCAACCATTAGTTGTAGAGAAAAAAGGAAGTATATTTATAAAATTTAATGGAATACCATTAGGTGAAAGCTATATTGAAACAACCTATGTAGTAAATACATCTATAGCTTCATGTTGTTTTGTTACATTAATTCAAGCAGGAGTAGATAATGTAATGGAGATAGAATCATATGGATTTGAAGGTCTATTAAGATATCTTATAATATTACCAACTAAATAGGTGATATTTATGAAAAAATCAAGAATAATTCCAATAATGAGTATAATCTTCACATTATTACTAATATTAATTATTATAATAAATCAAGTACAATGGCAAAATCATGAATATTATTATGAATTGAGAAGAACAATTGGATTACCAAGTATTGCTATTGGTACAAATTATGAAGGTACAAGAAATCCCTTACTTGACATATTTGTAAGAGCATTATATGATGTGCCAGGGGGTCATGATTATGTGGTTTCATCTAGTTTTATTGATACTCCATTAAAGTTAAAAGATTTTTTTGAAAGAATTCCAGGATTTAATATGACTGTAATGAGGGAAGGAAAATGATAAAAAAACAAAAAAATATCATAAGTTATGCTTTTGATTGTATTTTAGGATATAAAATGAGAACAATGGTAATATTAATTACTTTTCTAATAGCTACAACAATGATTTCCTCGGTTTTATTTGTAAAAGATGGATTAGAAAAAGAAGCTGAAATAAGCATAGAAGCTGCTCCAGATTTAACTATTCAATTTTTAAGAGGAGGAAGACTTGAGCCTATTCCTATTTCATATATAAATGAAATATCAAAAATAGAAGGTGTTGAAAAAGTTGTACCAAGAATATGGGGATATGTAGGAATTTCAAATTATGTATTTACAATTGTTGGAATTGATACCTCTAATATTTCTCCATTGGAAAATTTTGGATTAGAAAGTGGTCGTTTTATTAAGGAAGGAGATAGAGGAAAAATAGTTGTAGGAAAATTACTTGCTAATTTATTGAATTTAAAAGTTGGAGATAATGTAATATTTTTAAATGAAGCAATACAAGCAAAAAAATATCAAGTAATAGGAATTTTCTCTGATCAAACATCAATATATACTGCAGATATGATTATTATGTCAATTGAAGATGCAAGAGATTTCTTTAATATACCTAATGGATATGCAAGTGATCTTTGTGTTTACATAAATCAAAGATATAGACCATCAGATATTGCAGTAAAAATGTCAACAATTCCAAATTTAAGAGTATTAGATAAAGACTTATTATTGAGAGGCTATAAAGTAGCTTATGCAAGTAGGGGAGGAATATTTGTTACTTTATGGTCAATTGTTTTAGTTGCAGTTGCATTAATATCATTAAGTCAAATGATAGTTGTTGGACAACAATCAAGATTTGAAGTAGGATTACTTAAATCCTTTGGATTTTCAACATTAGATATAATTGAAGTAAGATTAATAGAAAGTCTTGTAATTGGATTTTTTGCATCTTCATTAGGTATGATACTAGGGTATATTTATTCATTATATCTTGGAGCCCCAGGATTAATAGATATATTACTAGGATGGTATTTCTTACCAAGAGAATTTAGAATACCTGTATTTATAAATTGGACAACAGTTTTCTCTATATATTCAGTTACAATATTTCCATTATTAATAGCAACAGTTGTACCTGCATGGCTTAATGCAATAACAGATCCTGATATTGCTATGAGGAGAGGAATTGCATGATTGAATTAAGAAATATAACTAAAATATATAATAAAGGAAAACCAAATGAGGTTATTGCTTTAAAAGATATAAATATGAAGATAAAAGAAGGAAAAATTACTGTTCTTACTGGACCATCTGGATGTGGAAAAACTACACTTTTGAGTATTATAGGACTAATATTGACTCCAACATATGGTGATGTAATATATAATGGAGAAAATGTTACAAAATATTCTGATTATTGGAAAACAAAATTTAGAAGAGAAAATATTGGATTTATATTTCAGCATATAAACTTACTACCAGGATATAATGCTTTAGAAAATATTTTACTTCCACTTTATTCTATGGATTTAAATCCTATGGATTATATGGATAGAGCTATGGAATTATTATCAAGATTAAAAGTTTTAGAAAGAGCAAAGCATAAAGTAGAACAATTATCAGGTGGAGAACAGCAGAGAATTGCATTTGTAAGGGCATTAATTAAAGACCCAAAATATATACTTGCTGACGAACCTACAGTATTTGTTGATGAAGAAACCTCTCATATAATTCATGATATAATGGAAGATTTAAGAGATAGAGGAAAGACAATTATTATATCTACTCATGATCCTGAATTAATAAAAATAGCTGATGAAGTTTATAGATTCACTTATGGAAGATTAATTACTTAGTTTTAATTTTTCTAATAGTTTTTCATAAAGTTCTTCATAAATTTTTAATCCTTGAGATAAAGCTTCATCTATGTTTAAAACATTGGATTCAACATCATTCATTAATTTTTCAATATAACGTCTGGTTTCAGGTGTTACAAGTCGATTATCTACACTACTCAATAAATTAATTAATTGTTCTCCTATTTCACTTAAATAAAATTTTTTACCTTTTTTAAAGCTATATCCTCTATCAACTATTAGATTTGGATAATCTGCTCTTGTTGCATCTGTTCCTATGGAATTTTCTTCTAATAATTTTAATAATTCAGATTCTGTAAGTCTAGATGGAGGCTTTGTCTCTTTTTCTTCAATTTTTATATCAGTTACTGATAATTTATATCCTGGATATAATTGTGGTACATAAAGTAATTTCTTTGGCTCAAAATATGGAAATATATTAAAGAATCCTTTATCAATAAAATACTTTCCTGTAGCACTTAATATTATTCCTTCTATATCAGTAATAATTTTCCATTTGTTTAATTTTGCATCCTTACCTAAAATATTAGCTAAATATCTTCTAGCTATATATTCCCATATTTTTCCTTTTATATCATTTGAATAATAATATTCAGTTGGATGAATAGGCGGATGAGCACCATCATTTTTCTTACCACTAACTGGACTATAATTTTTCATATCAATATATTTGCTAAGAGGAGTCTTTGATAAAATTTTAAGTATTTCTTTATGATCTATTCCAATCCACATATTTGTTTCAGTTCTTGGATAGCTTATAAAACCATTAGCATAAAGTTCTTCTGCAATCTTCATTATCTTTGCACCACTAATATCAAATATTTTACTAACCTCTTGAAGCATAGAATCGGTATCAGTAGGTAATGGCTTATGAATTATCTCCTCAGTCAATTCAAATTTTTTTACAATTAAATATTTGAAATTCTTAATAGTAGAATATATTTCTAATGCCTTTGATTTATCTTTTATAGTATCAGTAGATAATTTTAATTTTTCTCCATTTATATTAACAATAGCAGAAATAATCCAATATTTTTCTGGTTTAAAGTTTCTTATTTCTAATTCTCTTTTATATACAAACCATAATGTTGGTGCTTGACATGAGCCCCAAGAAACTAATTTACTATTAAATTTTCCTGATAATGTTAATAATCTTGTATAAGCTGCACCTGTAATAAGATCAAATTTATGTCTAAATAATGCCTTCCAAACCCAATTCCATTTCAGATCATATTCTAATTTCTTCCAAGAATTTATAATTTCAGATGATGTAACACTATTAAATCTCATTCTTCTAAAATCAATATTGCCCCTTAAATTTTTAGAAGTTAATAATACTTCATAGCCTATTAGCTCTCCTTCAGGATCGTTATCTGTGGCAATAACTATTGTACTATTACTATTTTTAATTTTATTTTCCAATAGATAGTAAGTTTCTTTATCTCTTATTTTCCAGACAATTGGAGCTTTAAATAGATCTTTTGGATTTACTTTTCTCCATGCATTATATTCATTTGAGAAATCTAATTCTAAAAAATGTCCTTTTAAAGCTACTATATTTGATATTCCTATAATATTTTTAATCTTAATTGCAACAGAAGGCTTTTCAGTTACAACCAAATAATCCATTAATTCACCTAATAAAAAACATATTATTTATCTAATTCAAAAGCACTATGTACAGCTTCAACTGCTTTTTTCATATCTTTTTCTTCTACTACAAATGAGATATTAAGTTCTGATGATCCTTGTGCTATCATAAGTATATTAACTCCTGCTTCAGCTACTGCAGTAAATGTCTTAGCAGCTATACCTTTCATACCTCTCATTCCTTCTCCAACTATGGCTATTACAGCAACATTAGGAATTGCATATATATCTTTTATCATATCTCCATTTCTGAATTCAAGTTTAAGTGCTTTAAGTGCTTTTTCTAAATCTGATTTACTTACTACCATGGAAATATTTGCTTGAGAAGAACTTTGTGATATCATAATTACATTTATATTATTTGATGCAAGTGTAGAAAATACTCTTGCTACAACACTAGGAATACCTATCATTCCAGCTCCTCCAGTATAAATAATACTAACATCTTTTATAGCAGCAATAGCTTTTACTTTCTTACTCATATCAGGTTTTTCTCTTATTATAGTACCAGGATTTGATGGATTAAATGCATTTTTAATTATTATGGGTATTCTCTTATCCTGAACAGCTGTAACAGTTAATGGATGAAGAACCTTGGCACCAAAATATGCCATTTCCATTACTTCAGCATAGGAAAGAATGGGAATTGTTTTTGCATTAGGTATTAATTTAGGATCTGCAGTCATTATTCCATCAACATCCTTCCAAAGCCAAACTTCATCAGCATCTAATGAAGCTGCTAATATTGTAGCAGTATAATCAGAGCCTCCCCTTCCTAATGTTGTAATAACACCATTACTATCTTGTGCAATAAATCCTGTTACTACAGGTACTACACCTGCTTTAATAATTGGAAGTAATTTTTCTCTTACCATAATTTCTGTTAAATTCATTAATGGTCTTGCATTACCATAATTACTATCAGTTATAATTCCTGCTTCACCACCAGTTAAATCAATTGCTTTTATTCCTTTTGAAATAAGTGCACCTCTCATAAGTGGAGCAGAAAGTCTTTCTCCAAAGGATTGAATTAAATCCTTTGATCTTGGAGTTAATTCTCTTAAAAGAAAAACACCTGTTAAACATTGATCTAATAAACTTATTGTAGATTTTATTTTTTGTTCTATTTCATTAAGTATTTCTCCACTACAAATTTTTCTTGCAGTATCAATATGACGTCTTTCAAGTTCTTCAATTTTACTTCTAACTTTTTCTATTTCTCCAATTCTTGCACATTCAGCCATGTAAATAAGTTCATCAGTTACATTTGACATTGCTGATACAACAACTATAACTTCATCGCCTTTTTTCACTCTATCTACAACAAGATTTGAAGAATGATCTATTCTTTCAGCACCATCCATGAGATTACCGCCAAATTTCATTACAATTCTCATAATATTCATCTCTTGATTATTTTATATTATATTTTTCGCTTTTAAGAGTTCAGCAATTAGAATTGCATTACCTGCTGCTCCTCTAATAGTATTATGACTAAGAAGAATATATTTTATTCCATTATCTAATGCTAATTCCTCTCTTATTCTTCCAACAACAATAGCCATTCCCTTTGCTCTTTCAGGCTTTCCAGAGAGTCTATCAATTCTTGGCTGAGGTCTATCAGGTTCTTCTCTTATAATTATTGGCTGTAATGGTGCAGTTGGTAATGAAAGCAATTGTGGTTCTCCTTTAAAATTCTTCATACAATATTTTATATCTTCAGGTGTTGCTTTTTTAATAGTTTCAAGAAAAACTACTTCAGTATGACCATCTAAAACACATACTCTATGACAACTTGCTCCTATTTTAATATTAGCAAATTTAAAGCCATTTTCATATTTTCCCAATATCTTGAGTATTTCCTTTGTTACTTTTTCTTCTTCATTTTTTATATAAGGTATTAAATTATCTAATATTGCCATAGATGGTACTCCAAAATAACCTGCACCTGATAAAGCTTGCATTGTTGATACTAAAACTCTTTTTATACCAAATTCATCATGTATTGGCTTTAAGGAAATTGCAAGACCAATTGTAGTACAATTAGGTCCTGTTACAATTATTCCTTTTCTTTTCCTTTTTTGCTCTTCAATTGCAATAATATGATCACTATTCACTTCAGGAATAACTAATGGTACATCAGGATCCATTCTATGTGCACTAGTATCTGAGACTACAGTAAATCCAGCTTCAGCCATTTTTAATTCAATATCATATGCTACCTCTGAAGGAAGAGCTGAAAATATAAGTTCTACTCCTTCTTTTTTCATTTCTTCAACTTCAGCAGGTAAAATAGTAATATCTTTAACATTCTCAGGGATTTCATCTTCAATAATCCATTTTACAATTTCTCCATATTTTTTTCCTACAGAAGAACTTGATGCTGAAAGCACTGAAATATCAAACCAAGGATGATTACTTAATAATCTTACATATCTTTGTCCTACCATTCCTGTAGCGCCTAGTATTGCTACTTTTATTTTATCCAATTTAAATCACCATGTAATAATGATAGTATATTTTTAAAAATTTAAACTTTATTTTTGGAAAATATTTTAATATTTGAAAATAGATTATTGAAGCTTTAAGGGTGTAATTGATGAAACATATAATAGCAAAGAATTCACCTGGAGAGAAAGTATTACTATTAGGTAATGAGGCAATTGCAAGAGGAGCATTAGAATCAAATATAGAAATAGCAGCATCATATCCAGGTACACCTGCTTCAGAAATAATAGATACTCTTTCACTTATTGCAGAAGATATGAATATGCATGTAGAATGGTCTACTAATGAAATGGTTGCTTTTGAAGTTGCAATTGGTGGTGCTATATGTGGAAAAAGATCTATGGCATCTATGAAACATATAGGGGCAAATTGGATAGTAGATCCATTAATGCATGTTATTTATCATAGCCCAAGTGCAGCACTTTTAATAATATCAGCAGATGATCCTTCAGGTCATAGTTCTGCAAATGAACAAGATAATAGATATATGGCAAAAATGGCAGAAATTCCAGTTTTAGAACCATCAAATCCTCAAGAAGCAAAAGATTATGTAAAAATTGGAGTAGAATTATCAGAAGCTGTAAAATTACCTATTATGATAAGAATGGTAACTAGAATTTGTCATTCTAGAGGAGTAGTTACATTAGGAGAATTAAATAGAAGTATTAAAAAACCAGAGTTTCATGATAATTACTATACTGATTTTATATTAGGAGAAGGAATAGTTGGACCTATTGCAATACCAAAAATGCATCAAATTCTACATGATAAACTAGAAAGATTAGAAAAAATAGTAGAAAATTCATATAAGGATAAATTATTCAAAGAAGAAAGAATTAGAGGAGAATATGAAAATATAGGAATCATATCATCTTCTGTTGCTGTAAACTATGTATTAGATTTTCTAAAGCATTACAATTTGAAAGTAAATTTATTAAAAATTGGAATTGCAAATCCATTTCCAAAAAATATAGTAATAAATTTCATAAAGGATTTAGATAAAGTAATTGTTATAGAAGAAGGAGAACCATTTATAGAACAAGAATTAAAAATTATAGCAAAAGAAGTAAATCCAAAAATAGAAATTTTAGGAAAGCTTACTGGTCATTTGAAGAGAACTGGAGAACTTAATTATTCTATTGTAAGTAAAGCATTATCACAAATACTTAAAATTCCAATTAATGAAGATTTTAAGGAGAAATTAGAGTTTATTAAAGAAGCTTCTAAACTAATTATATCAAGAACTTTAACAATGTGTGCAGGATGTCCGCATAGAGCATCATTTTATGCAGCAAAAAAAGCATTAAAATCAAAATATATTGCCATTGGAGATATTGGATGTTATACCTTGGGAATAAATCCTCCATTAAGATTTATGCATGATGTATTTTGTATGGGAGGAAGTATTGGAGTTGCTAATGGTGTTTATCAAAGTAAAATAAACATACCAGTAATCGCAACAATAGGTGATTCTACTTTTTACCATGCAGGAATTCCAGCATTAATTAATGCAATATTTAATAAAGCAAATATAAAAATCATGATATTAGACAATTATGTTACTGGAATGACTGGATATCAACCTCATCCAGGTAGTGGAAAAACTGCTACTGGTGAAGAAACAAAAAAAGTAAAAATTGAAGATATTTGTAGGGCATGTGGAATTGATTTTATTAAAATTGTTGATCCCTATGATTTGAAAAATAGTATAGAAACAATGAAAGAAGCAATAGAGCATCCAGGACCTGCTGTCGTTATATTCAGAAGGTTATGTGCTCAAGTAAGAGTAAGATTAGCAAGAATGAAAGGAGAAAAAATTATTCAATGTAAAGTAAATGAAAAATTATGTAATGGATGTAAAGTCTGTATGCTAACTTTTGGATGTCCTGCAATAGGATTTGATGTATTAAAAAATAAAGCATTTATAGATAAAACAATTTGTACAGGATGTAATGTATGTATTGATGTATGTCCTAATAAAGCAATAGAAAGAATAGAGTGATGAAAAATGGAATTCAATATTATTATATCAGGTGTAGGAGGACAAGGAAATGTCAGAGCTGCTCAAATATTAGGATTAGCAGCATTAAAATCAGGATATGATGTTAAGATTACAGATGTTTATGGAATTGCACAAAGAGGAGGTTCTGTAGTAAGTCATGTAAGAATTGGAAAAATATATATTCACCATTAATAGAGGAACATAAAGCAGATATAGTATTGGGATTAGAACCTATGGAATGTTTAAGAGCAACAATTAATTTTTTAAAAATAAGAGGAATTGTTATTATTAATACAAGACCAATATATCCAGTAGAAGTACTTATAGGAAAAGCAAAATATCCTGATGTAAATAATATAGTTTCATTAATTAAAAAAATTGCTAAATTTGTATTAGCCTTTGATGCTACAAAAATAGCAGAAGATATTGGATTGCCTATAGCAACTAATATTGTATTAATTGGTGCTTTAATTGGATTAGATGTAATTCCATTAAAAAAGGAATTATTAATTGAAGCTATAAGAGAAAGTATTCCATATAATATAGAAGAAAATATAAAGGCATTCAATGAAGGATTTTCAATTGGATTGAAGGAAAAACTTTCGCTCAACTCTCTCCTCTAAAATTTTTCAATTAAATAAAGATTTTTATTTATTCTTTAATAATGAATTTTACTGAAAATGTTTAAATCTAACTCAAACATTTTTTAATTTGGGATAAATGTGACATATAAATATAAATTAGAAGATGTAGAAGGTATAGGTCCTGCTACAGCTGAAAAATTAAGAGCTGCAGGTATAACTACTGTAGAAGCTCTTGCAATTACTCCAGTAAGAACTTTAGTTGAAATAGCTGATATATCTGAAGATAAAGCTGCAGAAATAACTCAAAATGCAAGAAATTTATTAAGTATAAGATTTACAACTGCAAAAGAAGTATTATCAAGAAGATCTAATATAGGCTATATAACTACAGGATCAAAGGCTTTAGATAGTTTACTTGGAAAAGGAATTGAGACTCAAGCTATAACAGAAGTTATTGGTGAATTTGGTTCAGGAAAAACACAATTATGTCATCAATTAAGTGTTACAGTTCAATTACCAATTGAAAAAGGAGGACTTTCTGGTAAGGCATTATATATAGATACAGAAGGGACTTTCAGACCTGAAAGAATAGTTAGTATTGCAAAAAGTTATAGTCTAGATCCTGAAAAAACATTAGAAAATATAATATATGCTAGAGCATATAATTCAGATCATCAAATATTACTAGCTGAAGAAGCTACAAATTTAATTCCGAATGAAAATATTAGACTTATTGTAGTTGATTCAGTAATTTCTCATTTTAGATCTGAATATCCAGGAAGAGAAGTACTTGCAATGAGACAACAAAAATTGAATAAACATCTTCATCAATTATCAACAATAGCAGATATATTTAATGTTGCAGTAGTTGTTACAAATCAAATTCAATCAGCACCTGATGTATTCTTTGGAAATCCAAATAAACCAGCAGGTGGAAATATACTTGCTCATGGATCAACTTATAGATTATGGCTTAGAAAATCAAAAGAAAATAGAAGAATTGCAAGAATTATAGATTCACCAATGCATCCAGAAAGTGAATGTATATTTGCAATTACATCAAAAGGAATAACAGATGTAGAAGAAGATTAAATTTTCTTAAGTTCAGATTTAAGTTTTTTAGCTATAGAGCTTATTTTTCCAGAGAATACTTCATATTCACCATATTTAGAGTATAATTCTTTAATTGTGGCTTTAATACTTTCTTCATTATCTCCTTCAATTGTTATAACAATTATATCTACTAATAAGCCTCTAAGTAAAATATGTGAAATTGGACCTATAGATCCAATTTTATCTGGTTTTGCTGTAATTTTTGTTCCATATTTTTTTGATATTTCTTCTAAATCCTTTAATGTAATTACTATTCCTTTTTGCTTTAATAGATCATTTGGAAAGTAATATAATGAAGTTTTAATGCTCATAATTAATGATAATATTCTGGAAGAGAAAAACCTTCTGCTCTTAAAGAAGAAATAGCTTTTTGATAATATGTTAAATCTATTCTTGAAAGTAATAAAGCATAATCATTTTGTGACATAAGAGAAGGAACTAATAGTGAATAAAATGATTTTAAGAAATCATAATCTATATAAGCAGATACTGGATTTCTTGCTTTTCCTATATTTTCATCAATATAGAATATACTCTTATAAATAATTTCTATAGGTACACCAGGTAAATACTTTTTCACAAGAGGTAATGCTTCTCCAGGAGATTTATATGCAAAAACTTCAGCTTTTATAAGTGCTCTTATAAACTTAGTAATAACATCAGGATTAGATTTAATATAAGAATCAGAAAATACCATTAAACAACAAGGATAAGTTTTATTATAAACATTAAGATCCCATAATCCTATGGTTAAATTTCTATATTCTGCTAAAGATACATAAGGCTCCCATAATAATGAAGCATTAACGACTCCATTTTCTAAGGCTGAAAGAGCATCAGGTGGAGAGAAATATTCTTTTATATCTACTGTAATATTTTTGTCTGTTATTACTTTTTTGAATATAAAATCCCCTGGTACATATTGCACAGTACCAAGCTTCATTCCTGATATTTCCTCTAATTTTGAAATTTTTTTAGTAGATACAAGAGCTGTGCCATCAAGTGAATTTCCAGAAACAATTTTTATATCTAGTTTAGATATAAATGCACCAATAGCAACTGATGTTAATGGAGCTCCATCTATTTCTTTATTATATAAAGCATTAACCAATTGAGCAACAGAAGGATATTCTTTTAATTCTACTTCTATTCCTTCTTCTTTAAAATATCCTTTTTCATAGGCTATCCATATTAAACTATAACTTGCTGCTGGCATATAGCCTATTTTAACTTTTTTATGAGTTGGAAAAATAGTAGGAATAAATGATGATATTAATATAAGAGCAATTATTATTATGGGAATTATGAAATAAATTTTTTTCATAATATTTTCTATTAAAAATCATTTTTTATTTTTTTCCATATGCAAAAATAATAAATAACCCCTAAAACAATTCAATATTGTAATTAGGTGATCAGAAAACTTGAGTGAAATATGTCCGAAATGTGGACTGCCTAAAGATCTCTGTGTTTGTGAGGTAATAGTTAAAGAACAACAAAAAATTAGAATTTTCTTAGAAAAAAGAAAATGGGGAAGAGATGTTACTATTGTTGAAGGAATTGATGATAAGAATGTAAATCTTAGAGAATTAATATCTAAGCTTAAAAGTAAGCTTGCATGTGGAGGAACTGAAAAAAATGGTAGAATAGAATTACAAGGAGATCATAGAGAAAAAGTTGCAGAAATATTAATAGAAACTGGATTTTCACCAGACAATATTGAAGTTGAAAATTTGTCTCCTCCCCGCTCTAAAGGGCGAAGCTTTTAGTTGTAATTATTTAAAGTAATTAATTAATTTTTTATATGTTTCTTCTAAATGTTCAGATATTACTTTTGTTTCTGATAATATAGGCATAAAGTTTGTATCACCTAACCATCTTGGTACTATATGTAGGTGAATATGTTCGTATCCTGCTCCTGCTATTTTGCCAATATTAAATCCAATATTGAATCCATTGGGTGACATTATTTTCTTTATTGCTTTAATACAATCATTTAATAAATCGATCATATCATTCCATTCTTCTTTTGTTAAGTCTTCTATATTTATCACATGTCTATAAGGAGATATCATTAAATGACCTGAATTATATGGATATTTATTTAACATTCCAAATACATATTTTCTTCTAGAAAAAATGAAGTTTTTCTCGTCATTATTTTCCTTTGGTTTTTCACAAAAAATACAAATATCCTTTTTTTCAGTTAGGAATACTCCTCTCCAAGGAGCCCAAAGTATTTTCAATTTTCATCCCAACATTATACGATATAAATATACCTTTAAATCATTATCTATACATGAATTCTTTATTAAATTTAATGCTTCTTCTTTTGAAGAAAAATTCATACTATTTTTAGCTAATTTTAATGTTAAGTTTAAAAGAGAATTCTTTTCTATGCCTTTAAATATTCCCTTTTTAATATGAATCCCTTCTATAAAACCTCCAATTTCTTTAAACTTCTTAAAATCATTTATATTATTAGTTACTAAATATCCTCTTTTTTCATATCTTTTATCAATTTTTAGATTTAGATTTATTCCTGTTTCACATATAATATTCTTATAAAAAGATAATTTTTCATAAGGAATTGTTGAACCAAATCCAAGTTTTGGATATATTTTAAAACCTAATGAGGAATTAACAAAGGAATATGTTATCCATCCTTCTCCAGACATTATAGTACGTACAAATTCTATTTTTAATTTGGAATCAAAATCAAGCTTAATATTTTTTATATCCATTAAAATATTTTTACCATATAGTTGTGTAACATATGTGTTTTTAGTAATAAAAGTCATAGGCTTTTTTCCATATACTAGGTATATCATATCTGAAAATATTTTATGTAAAGTCATATCATTACTATACAAACGAATACAATACTTATTATCTTTACAATAAATTGAACAACTTGTATCAATTATTCCAAATAGTAATTTTTTGAAATCAATAATAGAAAATCCTTTTCTTAATAATTTTTTAACATATGAGGATGAAATATTATAAAACGAAATGAGAATTAGAATATAATTAATAGGTAGATAATGAATTAAAATTGGTTTAACTATAATTATATTATCTAATCCAAAATATTTCCAATAGCATATATAATTGATATAGAGTATGCTAATAATTGAGCCAATTATTATGAATATATTAATGATTTTAATATTATTCAGTTTTTCCACATTATTTAATTTCATATGGAAGCTTTTTTACTTTGCGATCATATATGACAATAGAATCATATGGATATGAAGAAATTATCATTATCTTTCCATAGAAATTATTTAAATCTTCAGTAGATGGGTTACTATTACCACTTGGATGTGAATGTGCTATACCAATAATACTTAAATCAAATGGTAACATAAATAAGGGAAAAGATGAAAAATTATCACCATAAGTAGAAAAAGGAGGAATAAGAAATTCATTAATTTCTATTATATTGTTCTTTATTTTTCCTCTTATTAGCATTATATTTTCTCTAGGATGTATATTTTTACAAATATCTAAAAATAATTGAAGTGCTTCTTTTTTGATAATTACTTTTTCTATCATAAGAATTATTGAAGTGGAATTTCTATTTTAAGTTCTCTCATTAATTCTTTATATCTATTTCTAACTGTAACCTCTGTTACTTGAGCTGCTTGGGCAATTTCTTTTTGTGTTCTCCTTTCATTTTCTAATAAAGATGCAATATATATTGCTGCAGCAGCTAAACCAGCAGGATCTTTTCCTGCAGTTATCCCTCTTTTCTTTGCTTCACGAATAATTTCAGCAGCTCTATGTTGAGTTATTCCACTTAGATTTAGTATACTTCCTATTCTAACTGTAAAATCTATTGGATCAGCTATGGGTATTTTAATATTAACTTCTTTTAATAATAATCTATAGCAGCGTGCAACATCTTTTCTTCCAGCTTTTGTATACTTAGCAATTTCATCTAAGGTTCTTGGTACTTTTTGAGTTCTACAAGCAGCATATATAGCAGCTGCCATAACAGACTCAATAGATCTTCCTCTAACTAGACCTTTTTCTACTGCTTTACGATAAATAACTGCAGCTTCTTCTTTAACACTTTTTGGTAATTCTAATTGAGAAGAAATTCTATCAAGTTCGCTCATTGCTTGTGCAAGATTTCTATCTATAGAACTATGAACTCTAGTTCTAATTTGCCATTTTCTCCATCTTAGTATTTCTATTCTTTTCTTTGGTTCTAATTTTCTTCCCATTGCATCTTTATCTCTCCAATCTATAACTGTAGATAGACCCTTATCATGAACTGTTGGTGATAATGGAGATCCTACTCTACTTCTCTTATCTCTTTCTTCAGAAGTAAATGCTCTCCATTCAGGACCTCTGTCTATGACTTTTTCAGTTACTACTAAACCACAATTTGTACAAACAACTTCTCCTCTTTCATAATTATTAACAAAACTAGTACTACCACAATTAGGACATTTTAATGCCTCATCATAACTTCCTTGAGTTTTAATTTTACTCATAAAAATCACCTTAAAATAAACATTTAAATATTTCGAAGCATTTATATATGCGAAAAAAGTACTATATTAAGTTTTCGCCTATAAAGATATATGAAAATTTTTCAAATAATAAAATTTTAATACTAATTAGTAAAAAATAAAAATAGCCCGGTGGTGTAGCGGCCAAGCATGGCGGGCTCTGGCCCCGCCGACAGGAGTTCGAATCTCCTCCGGGCTACTAATTTTGCTTAATTACTAATTTTGTTTTTATTGTTTATATGGACATTTTTGACAATGTAATTCTCCATTAGGCAAAATAGTACCTTCTTCATTAAATGGTGGTCTATGGCATATATAGTAGGTATTACCTAATGGAGTTTTATATACTTCAAGTAATGAACATTGTGGCATTAATTACACCTCCGTAATGGTAAAGAGAAATTGTCCTCATCTATATAAATATTTCTTTTTTAACTATTCTGATTTTATTCTAAGGTATAAAATTATATCTTAAATTCTTTTCTTATATCTTTTGAAAGAAGCATTAATATGACCATAATATCAATTATAATTTTTGGAAATGCACTAATTGCAATATAGTACCATTCAATTATTGTAATTAAAATTCCACTAATTACTCCAAATAATGAAATAATTAAACATAAAAACCAAGCCCATTTATATAAACGTAATAATCCAAAGGCAATAATAAAACTAATTATTGACATTATTAAAAATATAGGAGAATAAAAAGCTGAAAAATATATTAAATAAATTAATCCAGAAAAGATTTCCAATCCAGAAATTATTTTAACTTCAGAGGAAATTGCCATAAATAAAAAAATAAAAAAGAATTATTTTTGTGTTGCTATTTGTTGTGCTGGTTGTGGTGGAGCTATTCCATGTATATCATAATATAATGGTCCACGTTCTTTCTTTGTTACCAATGAAACTATTACTATTGTAATAAATCCAAGTATCATTCCCCATGCTCCAGCATCAAGATAGAACATCTTTAAGAATCTTACAGTACCCATTGGAATTCTATAGAGCAAAGTTAGACCTGCACTAACAACTAATCCTACAANTACTCCTGCAGTTCCTCCCCATTTTGTTATTCCCTTCCATGTTGTAGCAAGAAGTAATGCAGGAGCTAATGTAGCAGCAAACTGAGCCCATCCTATAGCAGCTAACCATGTAATTAATTCAGCTGGGAACATTGTTTCAATTACCATTAATATACCTACAATTAGCATTCCAATTCTTAATGCTCTTAATAATTGCTTATCAGTCCAATTTGGTCTAAAGCATTTATTTGCAATATCTCTTGCTAAAGCTGCTCCTCCCATCATTACAAATCCATCTACTGTACTCCAAGCAGCAGCAACTACACCTGCAATTAATAAACCTCCAAGAACAGGTGCTTCCGCACCTAGCTTATAAACAGTTAACCAAGCAATTACATAATCAGGTGATCCATAAACAGCAACAATATTTGGTGCTTGTCCTGTTACTGTTAAATACTTTGTTACCATTCCTAAATAGCAATAAGCAGGACATGTAATTCCAAATATAATTGAACCTAATAATCCCCACAGCCATAATGTAGAAGGTTTCTTTATTCCATAAAGCTTTTGAACAATTTGAGGCTGACCAGCAAGTCCAAATGATGAAAGGAAGAAGGCCCAACTGATCCAGAAGGTCCACGCAGCTCCACCTGCGGCTACATCTTGATTAGTCCATGCAGTTCCTCCTGAAGCCATTGCAATAGTAGCAAGCATATTAGCATAACCACCAGTCCAAATATAGCCTAATGCTACAGCAATAAGTGATGCTACAATCATCATTGATACATTTAATATATTAATTATTGCACCTGCAATAAATCCTCCTATAACGATATATATTGCTGAAATAGCAATTCCTATGGCTGCTCCTGCTACATAAGGAATTCCTAAAATTGTACTTAATAGGATTCCTAAGGCTTTGAATTGTGCTGTAGCATAAAATACACAACCAATTACAATTCCTATTGCAGCAAAAATTCTTATTAGTCTTCCACCATAAACTACTCCTAAAAAGTCAGGTATTGTCATTAAATCATATTTCTTTGCAGCAATTCTCATCCATCTTCCTAAGAATAATACTGTAATTGGAAATCCTACCATCATAGGAATACATATTGCCCAATGTTGCCATGGACCAGCTGCATAAATTGCACCTGGAAGACCAAAGAATGCCCATGCTGAAACAGATGCTCCTGCACTCCAGAATCCTAGCATCCATACAGGAAGAGCTCTTCCTCCAACCATAAATTCTCCTGAACTTTTAATGTATTTTTTGCAGTAAATACCAAGTCCAATTATCAATAAAATCCATATTATTATTATAATTCCTTCAATAAGAATTCCCATTTCTGGCATATTTTCACCTCATATTTCTTCTAATAATCCAGGATGCTTTTTTGCCCATGATCTCCACCAAAGCATTGTAACTATTGGTATAATGAACCAGCAAAGCCATTCTGAAATGTAAATTAAGAGCCATGTACCAGTCCAAGGTGTACCAGGTAGACCAAATCCAGGAAGACCCCAGCCTTGTATGCCGCGTAGCCAATCAATGAGAATTAGTATAGCATATTCTCCCAATAGTAGTATGTCTAACATAAATTACCCCTCTCTGTTTTTCTTTTTTTAATTTAAATATTTAAATAGTTTACTTTTTGCTGAGCAAAAATTTTAAAAGTAAGCAATCCTTTTATAATTGGAATCTCAATATTAGCTTGGTAATAAAATGGATGATATTCCCATATTAAAATTAAAGTATATATTAGCATTATTTATAATTCAAATAGTATTAATTAGTATTGGAGGAGCATTAGGATTTTCTGCTTTTGGAAATAGATTTTTAGAAAATCTTGATGAATATACTAAAAAATATGAATTAGGAAGAGAAGGTTCTCTTGAATATATATATTCAACAAGTGAAGCAGGATATATATATGCAAGTTTTGGTTTAGATATGAAAACAAAGTATAATGAAACACATATGGTAGTATATTGGTATGAGAATATAAAGCTTAGACCAGGGGCTACTGTTATAGATCTTATTAATAACTATAGTAATGCAGAATGGGTAGAATTAAGAATATATCCGATAGAAAATCCATCTAATTGGATTGTAATAAAAGATTATAATGTAAGTAAATATAAAATTGATTATGAATTAGGAGATGTTGCAGGTTATAGATATATAATTAGTATAAATAATGTTAGAAATAATCCTGGGACTTTACAACAATGGATGATAGATGTATGGGATAGAAAAACACAAAGCTTTCAATATCTTGCAGCTCCTCCTGATAAAATAGAAGTATATAATCATGATGCTTTTGTACTATTATTTGATAAGTTTGGTGCATTTCCACCAGATTGTTGTAGTGGTTCATTAAAATGGGAATATCAAGGATATCAAGGACCACCAAAATAATTATCCAAAATAATTATTCTAAACAATAACACTTAAAAGAAGAAATAATTTCAATTGCTTTATCACCAATATCTTTTCCTTTTTCAGGAGGACGATATTGTATTGTAATAAATCTATTGGAATTCTTACAAAAAACACCAAATCCAATTATATAATCTGAAATTTCTCTTTTTGGAAATTTTGTTATTATTTTATATGAAAGTTTATGAAAATAATAATCATGATTAATATCAGAAATCCAATTATAATTTTCTAATTTATAATCATAAGTATCCTTAATTTTTTTTATTTCTTCAATATTCTTTTCAAAAAAATCCTTTGGTGTTTTATATTTATCAATTATTTTATTCAAATTATTCCAATCAATTCTTATTATATTTCCAATTTCATCAAAAATTTCAATAGTACCTTCATAAAAAGATGATCCCTTCCAAATAGTTACATAATATTGTATGGGCATTTCAATTTGAAATCCATAAATGCGAAAAATCATTATATCACCAAATAAAAAAAGAAAAATTAGCGAACTACATGTACACTGCAATGGGCATTTTTTACAACATAATCTGCAATACTACCAAGTAATGCTCTTTTTAATCCAGTTAAGCCTCTAGAGCCTATAACAATTAAAGCACAGTCTTGTTTTTCAGCTTCTGTTACTAAACCTGCACCTGGATTAACCCAAGAAGAAATAATTTTTGATTCTGCATTTACTCCTTCTTTCTTTGCTTTTTCTTCTAATTCTTTTAATAGTTTTTCCATTCTTTCAGAAACTTCTTTTGGAATTGTTGGAGGATATGGTGGTATATCACCTAATAATCCAATAGCTGGTGGAGAATATACTGTAACAATTAACAATTTAGAGCCAAATTTCTTTGCCATTTCTAAAGCAACATTAAAGGCATTAAGAGAAGGTTCTGATCCATCTATACCAACAAGTACTGTCTTATACATAGACATCCCTATTTTATTTATGTTATATAAGCATATATATCTTTTTAGTAAAAATTAATTAGAGGAAAATGAGTGTTGAAAAAGTAAATATTAAAGCTATAAGAGTAAAAATACCAAAGGATTCTAATGTAATAATAGGTCAAACACATTTTATAAAAAGTATTGAAGATTTATATGAGACAATTGTAACAACAATTCCAAAGGCAAAATTTGGAATTGCTTTTTGTGAGGCCTCAGGACCATGTTTAATAAGATATGAAGGAAATGATGAAGAATTAGTTAATACTGCAATAGAAGCTTGTAAAGAAATAGCTTCAGGACATATTTTTGTAATATACATTAGAGAGGCATACCCAATAAATATTTTAAATGCTATTAAAAATGTACAAGAAGTTTGTACAATATTTTGTGCAACTGCTAATCCTCTTGAAGTTATAGTTGCAGAAACAGAACAAGGAAGAGGAATATTAGGTGTAATTGATGGAAGTTCTCCAAAGGGTATAGAGACTAGTGAAGATAAAGAAAAGCGTATTAAATTCCTAAGGCAAATAGGATACAAAAAATAATAAATAGAGGAATTACATTAAAATTATTATGAATTTTTAGGAAGAGGTATTAAAATTGAAGAATAGCCGATTATGTGAACCAAATTGTCCCTATTTTAAATGTGGACAAAAAGCAATGTACATAAAAAGAGGACAAAAACAAGGAGAGAAAATAATATATTGTAATTGGATTGGAGATCTTTGTATTGGTGCAAAATGCAAATATGCATTTTGTGAAAAAAGAGTACTTCTACCAGATGGTTCATGTGGATTAGAAGAAAAGCCTAAAAAAGTGAGAAGTATAGAAGAAGAAGCATTAAAGGAGGAAATTACATTAAAATCAGCACAAACAATGCTTAAGAAGAAAGGAATGCAATTTCTTGAATAAAAAATTCATTAAAACATTACTCATAAATTATTTATTTTTTCCACATACAGGACAATTTGGATTTTTAGATATGTGAAATTCTTGGAAGCACATATTTTCTCCATCATATAATATTAATCGACCTATTGCAGGTTTTCCAATACCAGTAATTATTTTTATAGCTTCTGTAGCTTCAAGACATCCGATAACTCCAGGTGTTGGTCCAAGGACAGGAATGGATTCATGTGATTTGGCTTCTCCAGGATATAAGCATCTAAGACATGGAGATTTATTTGGTATTATTGTCATTAAGCAACCTTCCATTCCATAAACTGCACCATAGATATAAGGAATATTATTATTAACTGCAAATTCATTTATTATTAATCTTGTCTTTAGATTATCTTGACCATCTACAATTACATCAATATCCTTTAATAAGCTTTTAACATTATTTTCATCTATTTTTTCATTTATTGGATCTATTTTAATTTCAGGATTTAATAATGAGAGTTTCATGGCTGCAGATTCTGATTTTGGTCTTCCAATATCATTAGTCCAATGCATAATTTGTCTATTTAAATTGGATTCTTCTACAACATCAAAATCAATTAATCTTAAATAACCAATACCAGCAGCTGCAAGATAATAAGAAGCTACAGAGCCTAATCCTCCAATACCTGTAATTGCAACTTTTGCTTCTTTTAATTTTCTCTGTCCTTCTTCTCCAATAATCTTTATTTGGCGGATATATCTTTTATTCAATATAAATCCCTAAATTAAATTAGAGATAAAGAAATAAATATTTAATTGTAAAATTAATAAATGAGCCAGGGTGGCCGAGCGGCTTAGGCGGCGGGCTGCAGACCCGCTTACTGGGGTTCGAATCCTCACCCTGGCTCCATGGTGATGAAATGATTTCAGAAATAAAAGAATCTATTGATGATTTAATTAAGATTTTATCAATTTTAAGAAAAAAAGCTCCTTTTCATAATTTAGATGATAATGAAAAGAAAGAATTAATAAATATATTAGAAGAAATAAGCAAAAAAATAAATAAAATAAAAGAAGAAATAGAAAAATAATTTTCATAATTTTGGTGCATAAAATGAAAATTCCAAAGGAAAGATTGGAAAAATATAGAAATCTCAAAAGAGAATTTTCAGAAGAAGAATATATTAATATTCATCCAATACAAAGAGGTGGAGTCTTGACAGAAGAAGCAATGAAAGCATTAATTGAATTTGGAGATGGATATTCTGTATGTGATTTTTGTCCACCAAAAGAAGCTAGACTTGATATGATTACTCGCCCACCTATAAGAGATTTTTATAAGGATTTAGCAAAATTTTTAGGAATGGATTATGTAAGAGTAGTAACAAGATGTAGAGAAGCAATATTCATTGCTTTTAAAATGCTCAGTGAGCCAAATGATTATGTTATAATTGATAGTAATGCTCATTATTCTACATATCTTGCTGCAGAATTATCTGGATTGAGAATAAAAGAAGTACCAAATAGTGGATATCCTGAATTCAAAGTTAATTTAGAAGCATATATTGATAAAATTGAGGAAGTTAAAAAAGAAAAAGGAAAATTACCATCAGCAATATTATTAACTCATGTGGATTATTTATATGGAAATTTAAATGATGCAAAAATTGTAGGAAAAATTGCTAAGGATTATAATATTCCTTTTATATTGAATTGTGCTTATAGTGCGGGAGTAATGCCAATTAATGGAAAAGAGCTTGGAGCTGATATAATTACTGGAAGTGGACATAAAAGTTGGGCTGCAAGTGCACCTACAGGAATTATAGCAATTAATGAATCATTAAAAGAAAAAATATTAGCAAGATCAAAAATTTCTGGAGATATAACAAAAAGAGAATTCAAAGCTAAAGAAGTTGCACTTCTTGGATGTACAGTAATGGGAGCACCTTTAATTACATTAATGGCATCTTTTCCAAAGATTGTAGAAAGAGTAGAAAAATGGGAAGAAGAAATTAATAAAATAAGATATTTAGTATCAGAATTGGAAAGAATAGAAGGATTTAAACAATTAGGAATTAGACCAAAATTACATACATTAACTCATATGGAATCTGAAAGTTTTTATAAGGTATCAATTAATCATAAGAGAAAAGGATTTTTCCTATATGAAGAATTAAAAGAGAGAAAAATTGTAGGAATTCAACCTGGATTAACTAAGCATTTTAAATTTAATACATATGGATTAACATGGGAACAAATTAAATATATAAGAGATGCATTTTTTGATATTGCAAGAAAATATAATGTAAATATCAAATAATTTTTTTAAGTAATTGAACTGGATTATTATAAATAACCTCATATGCTTTTTCTTCATTTAATCCTGCTCCTTTTGCTATAGAAATAGCTATTTCTGGAGATAATAAATCATCAATAGTATGAGCATCTGAATTCACTAATAATTTTGCTCCAATTTTCTCTGCTAATTTAGCTACATGACCATTTGTTAAACAATGTCCTTTTCTATAAGAAATTTCAAGAAAAATATTATTTTCCTTTGCATTTATAACATCTTCTTCAGATATAATGCCAGGATGAGCTAAAATATCAACATCTTGACATTTACATGCTATAGAATTAGTATTAGGAGCTACTGGTTCTACTATGGTTTCTCCATGTACTATAACAATTTTTGCACCAATTCTCTTTGCTTCTTTAGCTAATAAAGGAATACTCTTTGGAGGAATATGTGTTAATTCAACACCTGGTATTAAGGTAAAATCATCATAATATTTTGAAATTAAATCTGAAGCTTTTATTATTGCTTTTATTACTTCTTCTATATTTGATGAATCTACATGATCTGTTATTGCTATGGCTTTATTATTAAGTATATATGCTCTTCTTACAATTTCTGATGGTAATAAATCTCCATCACTGAATATGGAATGAATATGAAAATCAAATATTTTTTCCATTTTCTCACTATTTTTCAAATATATATAGAAGCATATATAATATTATTTCAAAACTAAGATTATTTCAAAACTAAGGTGATTTATATGCATATAACACCATGGGAAGTAAGAGGAGAAGTAAATTATGATGAAATAATAAAAGAATTTGGTGTTGAATTAATAACAGATGATATAATAGAAAGATTGAAGAAATATACAAATAATATTCATGTATTATTAAGAAGGAAAATATTTTTTGCTCATAGAGAATTTGAAGATTGGTTGGATTCTTTTGAAAAAGGAATTAAAGTTATTTTATATACTGGAAGAGGACCTTCAGGATATACTCATTTAGGACATTTAATACCATGGATATTTACAAAATATTTACAAGATGTATTTAAAGCTGATTTATATTTTCAAGTAACTGATGATGAAAAATTTCTTATTCATCCAGAAATGAGTATGGAAGATATAGAAAATTTTACTAATGATAATATATTGGATATTATAGCTGTTGGATTTGATCCTGAAAGAACTAAAATATTTACAAATTTAAATTATAAGGAAATATATAGAATTGCAGTTAGAATTGCAAGACATATTACATTTTCTACAGCAAAAGCAACATTTGGATTTACTGAAAGCTCTAATATTGGTATAATATTCTTTCCAGCAATGCAAGCAGCTCCTTGTTTTCTATATCAAATATTAGAAGGAAAAGATGCTCACGTATTAATACCATGTGCTATAGATCAAGAACCATATTGGAGAATTTCAAGAGATGTTGCACCAAAGCTTAGATTTAGAAAACCTGCAGGAATTTATAGTAAGTTCATACCTGGATTAGGAGCAAATGGAAAAATGAGTACAAGCCATCCTGAAACATGTATATTTTTAAAAGATTCTCCTGAGGATGTAAAAAGGAAAATTTGGAATGCCTTTACTGGAGGACAACCTACATTAAAAGAACAAAAAGAAAAAGGAGGAAATCCTAACATTTGTGTTGTATATTGGTATTTATACTTCTATTTTGAGGATGATGATAAAAAAGTAGAAGAAATTTATAATGAATGTATAATTGGAAAAAGAATTTGTGGTGAATGTAAGGAATTATTAACAAAGAAAATTATAGAATTTCTTATAGAACATCAAAAAAGAAGAGAAAAAGCAAAAGATATGGTAGAAAAATATCTATTGAAGGATTAGGGGATGTAATTGAGAATAATTGTTGCTATTACAGGTGCAAGTGGAGTAATATATGGATATAAATTAATTAAAGAAATTTATAAAAATAATGAATTAATCATTATTGTAAGTGAAACTGGATTAAAAATTTTAGATTATGAATTGGGAATTAAAGAAGAAGAATTAATGAAATATGGTAAGCTTTATAGGGATAATGAAATAACAGCTCCTATGGCTAGTGGAAGTTATTATTTTGATGCAATGATAATAGCTCCATGTTCTATGAAAACACTAGCATGTATCGCTAATGGTATATCACTATCATTAATACATAGAGTTGCTGATGTAGCCTTAAAAGAAGGAAGAAAATTAATAGTATTGATAAGAGAAATGCCTTTAAATATAATACATTTAGAAAATATGTTAAAATTAGCAAGAGCTGGAGGCATTATATTTCCAGCATGTCCAGGATTTTATCACAAGCCAAGTAATATAGATGATTTAGTAAATCATGTAATTGGAAAGATTTTAGATTATTTAAAAATTCCTCATAATTTATATAAACGTTGGTCAAATGATTAAAAATTCTCTAAGAATTTCTCTACACATTTTTTAGAATTATTAATTAATATTTCAATATCTTCTTTTGTTGCATTTTCTATGTGAATACCACAAATTACTATTACTTTACTATTTAATTTTTTGAAAATTTTTTCTGAAGCATAATGAGAAATTATATAATCTTTATGTCCAAGAAAAGATATGGAAAAAGGATATGTATTATTACATATGGAAATAGAACCTATATGGGGCTTTTCACCACCATATATGATTACTAAAAGCTCATCTCCAATTTTAAAATAATTTAAATATATTTTATATTTTCCCTCTCCAAATTCTATCATTTTAAAAACCAGGAACTTCCTCTAATAGCATTCCTTCTATCATGAATGGTGGATTCTTTGAAATGATATCAATTGCTTCTTTAAGCTTTGTACTTCTCTCTGCATATATTTCTATAATAGGATCTCCTTTTTTTACAGCATAACCCATTTTTGCATAAAGCTTAACACCAGCTCCTTTATCAAGAGGAGCACCTGCAGCTCTTGCTATAGCATTTATAGCAGAATTACTTATACTACTTATATAACCATCAGTTGGTGCTACTACTACATATCTCTTATCTCCTAATGGAATTTCATCTGGTTTTATATTTGGATTTCCTCCTTGAGCCTCTATTATTTCCTTCATTTTTTGGTATGCTTTTCCACTTTTCAAAATATCTTTTGCCATATCTTGTCCCCCACCTTTAGTAGCAAGACCTGTCATTTCAAATAATATACCTGCAAGAGCTGTGGATTTTTCTATAAGACTTTTTGGTCCACTGCCCATTAATGTTTCAAGAGCTTCCTTTGCTTCTAATGCTGGACCAACTGTATGTCCTACAGGCTGACCTCCATATGTAATACCACATCTTACTCTTATATCCAACCTATTACCTAATTCAATAAATTGATTTGCAATTTTTCTTGCTTCATCAAAATTTTCTACCTTTGCTCCTCTTCCTACTGGAATATCTAAGACTAATGTCTTTATATTCATAGCTAATTTCTTAGCCATTATTGATGCTAACATTTGTGATAATGGATCAATAGATAATACATGTTCAATTCTAATGAAAATATCATCAGCTGGTGCTATATTTAAACTTCCGCCCCAAACTATAAATCCACCAGTTTTTTTCAAAATTCTTTTTAATTCTCCAGCTGAAAAATTAACTTGAGTAAGGACTTCCATTGTATCTGCAGTACCAGATGGACTTGTTATTGCTCTACTACTAGTCTTAGGAATTTTTAATCCAGCTGATGCAACAATTGGAACAATTAATAATGATACTTTATTTCCAGGAACTCCACCTATAGAATGCTTATCTACAACAGGTTCTTCAAAATCAATAATATTTCCATTTTCTGCAATAGCACGTGTAAGATTTTCAATTTCATCCATATTCATACCTACATATTCTTCTGCCATAAGAAATGCTGCAATTTCAATTTGACTTAATGAATATGAAATAACATCTTTAATAATTTGAGTAATTTCACTTTTAGTTAAATTCTTNCCNTTCATTTTTTTCTTTATGTATTCAACTGATAGTGGTGTAGGAGCAGGATTAACTTCAATATCTTCTCCATCTTTTACTGGAAAATCTCTTAAAATATCTCTATAAATTCCAATTTCTCCAGGATTAACTAGTGTTTTTGTAATTTCAGTAAAACATACTATACTTTCACAAATACCAGTAGTAGTAGACACATCACATCTGTTTAAGCGAACTCTATCATTTAATTTTAACATTAAGTTTTTTGCATCTTCTTCATTTAAAATAATACTTTTTTCTCCAGTAATTATATCAATTATTTTTGCTTTTAGTACTACCATAATTTAATAAAAAATAAAGAAATAATTAAATATTTTCAAACTTTATATTTTTCCAATATTCAAGTGCTATTGCTAATTCCTTATGATCCTTTGCATATTCTTCTAAGGGTATTTTCTTCATATAAGCATCAATAGCTTGACGCATAGCCATTGCTCCTGCTCTTGTACCTAAAGGATGACCATGAATTCCTCCTCCTGAATTAATTACACAATCTACACCAAGAATTTCAATATTAGCAGGAACTAGAGCTGGATGTATTCCACCAGAGGCAACTGGAAATACTTTTTTTAATCCATACCATTCTCCTCTTAATATTTCAATAAGTCTTTTTAATTCATATTTTCTTTCTTCACTTGTACCCATTTTTCCTGCTCCACTTCCAATATGTAATTGATCTCCTCCAAGCATTCTTGCAATTTTTGCTATAACTGCCATGGATATTCCATGTTTTGGATTTCTTGTAAAAGCAGCATGCATTGCTCTATGCATATGTATAGGAACTTTAAAATCATAGTTTAATAAGAACCATTCAACAGTAGGAAGTCCTAATATAATTATATCAAGCATTAATGTATTTGCACCATTATCAATAGCAATTTCTGCTAATTTTACCATTTTATCTGGAGCTGCTGTAATATTTACAGCAAATAAGACATTTCTTCCAGTTTCAGATTTAACTTTATCTAGAGCATTCATTACTTTCGATACTCTATCTTCTAATGGACAGAATTTTTGATTAACTAATGTTTCATCATCTTTTATAAAATCAACCCCTCCAATAGCAGCTTCATATGCTACTTTTGCTGTTTCTTCAGGATTTAATCCAACTTTTGGTTTTATTATTGTTCCTAAATGAGGACGTGGAGATTTATCAGTTCCAATAATTTTTCTTATACCCTCTATTCCAAATTTTGGTCCTGGATATTTTTCAATAATAGATTTTGGAAACTCTACATCAATTAATCTTACATTTTTTAATGCTGAAAGACCAAATAGATTGCCTGCAATCATACTCAATATATTAGCAATACCACTTGTATCTATATCAAATAATTCAATTGGGAATGCTATATAGATAATTCCTTGATTTTCCTCGATTTTGTATAATTTTGCTGGAAGTTTTGTTTTTATCCATTCATTTAATGTTTTTACTTCAGTCCATGTTCCTATGGATTCTTCTGCTGCAATAGCAATACCAGCAGATTTGAGTCCTAATGGGCTTTCTACATAATATTTTGCAGTAATATAATTCTCTGGATCAATATCTTCAGGTTTAGCAATAAATATTTCTTCACTCATATTTCTTCTTCCTCTACAAATTTTCTTATACCAATTTCCTCTCCTATAATCCAACCAAATTCTTCCATTAATATTAATATTGCTGCTTGAGGAGGTATAATTCCTTTTTCAGTTATTATAATATCAATATATTCTGGAGGAGTAATATCAAAAGCAGGATTGGCAACTTTTACACCTTTAGGAAGTTCCTCTAATGGCATAACTTCTTCAATTGGACGTTCTTCTATTTCTACAAGTTCTCCTAATATTGTACTTGGACTAAATTTATAAGTTTCAGCTCCAACAAAAACTCTTACTCTTGCTTCATGCGCTGCAAGAGCAATTTGAGAAGTACCTATTTTATTTACTACTGCACCATTTGCAGTTATGGCATCTGCTCCTACTATTACTTTATCTACCTTTGGCATAAAATATCTTGCAGCAGAATCTATAATTAAAGTAACAGGAATTCCAGCTTCAGCTAATGCTTTTGCAGTTAATCTTCCTTGAAATCTAGGTCTAGTTTCTGTGGCAATAACTTCAAATTCCTTTCCCTGTCTTTTTGCTTCTTTTAATATAGATATTACCACAGAGCTATTACAATGTGTCATTATTATATCTCCATTTCTTATTCTTTTTGCACCAATTTCACTTATCTTTTTTATAGCCTCCATTGAATTCTTTTTAAAATCTTCAGCTGCTTTTATTGCAATTTCCTTCAATTCTTCAGTACTCATTCCTTTTTTATATGCAATTTCTACTCTATGCATAATATACATTAATGCATTTGGTAGTGAAACTGCAGTAGGACGAGTAGAAAGAAGTAAATTTTTTACTTTTTTTAATTCCTCTATAAATTCATCAGGACTACTTGTTTTTATATTCATAGAAGCAATAGCAAGAGCATGAGCAGCTGCTCTTGCTATTTCAGCTGCACCTCTTATTTTCATTTCTTTTATATTATTAGCAATTTCAATTACCTCTTTCATCATCAATTTCACCTATTATTTTTGATATTAAAGGTGCAATAGAAACTCTTGAAAAGGGATTAGGTATGGTATCTGTAGATATAAGCTCATTCAATCCAATTTCTTTTAGTTTTTTATAATTTTCCTCTGATAATAGACAATGAGATACAAGTACATCTACTTTATTCATTCCATTATTTAAAAGAATAGAAGTAATTTTTGAAACTGTTCCTCCTGTGCTTATTATATCATCGATAATTATGGCATTTTTTCCTTTAAGTGATAATTCTTTTATTTCTCCTTCTATTGTTACTTCTTTATCACTTATTCTCTGTTTTTCAAATATGAAATAAGGTAAAGACAATATATTTGCAGCAGTTTTCACTAATCTTTCTGATTCTATATCTGGACCAATAATTATTGAATTGCTAATATCAAAATTTTTCTTATAATATTCTACTAATAAAGGAATTGCTGAAAGATTAATAGAAGGTATTTTAAATAATTCAGAAAGATCCCTAAATCTATGAAGATGTGGATCAATGGTTATTAATCTATCAATTCCTAATGATATTAAATTAGCAATAATCTTAGCACTTAGAGGTTCACCAATATTAAAACGTTTATCTTGACGTAAATAAGGGATGTAAGGTATTATTGCAGTTATGGTATTACATTCCATACTTCTTAAAGCATCTACTATCAATAGATATTCTACAATTGATTCATCAGGATTTAAAGCCATGGAATGAAGAAGAATAATATCTTCCTTTTTTATATCATTTGAAATCCTAATGTATTTCTCTCCATCAGGAAATTTTCTACTTGTAATAGGTATAATCTTGAATTTTCCATCTATAGACCTAGCTAATTTTTCTAGTAAAGAAGTATAGACAATTATCAATAAAAATACACCTTAAGTTGTTCCTGAATATCCTTCAAACATTTGTTGATATAAATTCAATAGATCTTCTCTTGATGCTTTTCTCGGATTTTTAGTAATAAATCTTGAATAATTCTTTAATAAGTCATCAACCATTTTTTCTATATTCTTTTCTTCAATTCCAAGATCACTAAGATTTGTTGGAAGATTTAGATTTTCCATGATTTCTATTAATCTTGAGGATATATACGTACTTATTTCATAAATTGATAATCCTGTAATATCTAAATTGAAAGCTGAAGCTATTAAGCTAATTTTATCTGGAATGGCAATTGAGTTATATTCTATTACATATGGTTGAGGTATGGCAACAGAAATACCATGAGGTAGCTTATAATCTACAGCATATGTATATGCAATTCCATGAGGCAAACATAATCCTGTGTTCATAAAGCTTAATCCTGAAAGTAAGGAAGCCATAGCAATAGCACTTCTAGCTTCAATATCCTCTCCATTACAATATGCTCGTTCTAAATATCCATCTGAAAGTCTTATTGCTTCAAATGCTAGAGGTTCAGTAATAGAATTAGAATCGATACTCATAATTGACTCTATAGCATGACATAAAGCATCAATTCCAGCTGATGCTGTAGCATTAGGAGGAGCACTAATAGATAGAGTAGGATCGATAATTGCTAAAGATGGGTATAAATATGAATGATAAAGTGCTAATTTCTTTCCATTATCTACTACAACAGAAATTGGTGTAATTTCTGAGCCTGTTCCAAATAATGTTGGTATGGTCACTATAGGAGGTCCCCTATTTTGAATGATTTCCCCTTTAAAATAAGAAACAGGATCTTTATCATTTGTTGTCAATACTGAAGCTATTTTTGCCATATCTAATGAGCTCCCTCCACCAATACCAATAACAAGAGAAGGTTTTATTTCTCTAGCTTTTTTTGCTAAAGCTAATAGATTAGAAGAATTAGGCTCAGGAGTAACATCATTAAATTCATGGACATTGGATATTGAAGATAAATTATCATAGATTTTCTTATAGCCTTCAGTATTACATACGTTTCTTCCACTTACTATTAGTATAGAGCTTGTATCAAATTTCTTTATTTCATCTGATAGTTTACTTAAAGAATTTGGACCAAACATTATTCTTGTAGGTGCTTGGAAGGTATATATTCTAAATAGCCTATGGTACATTTTGATCACTAAATTTAATACTTCTCTTCTTTTATATATAACTATTATTAGGTGATTATATGATAAATAAAGAAGAAGTATGGAATATAGTAGAAAATTATGATTTGAATAATATTCATATTGGAGTTCTTGGAAGTCATTCTGCCTTAGACATATTAGATGGTGCAAAGGATGAAGGATTTAAAACTATTATAGTATGTCAAAAAGGAAGAGAAAAGACATATTTAAAATATTATAAGAGATTAATTAATGAATATATTTTACTAGATAAATTTTCAATGATGATAAATGATGATATTCAAAATTTCTTAAGAAATAAAAATACTATATTTATTCCACATAGGGCATTTTCAACTTATATAACTTATGAAGATATTGAAAATAATTTCTTAATTCCTATATTTGGAAATAGATATATGCTGAGAACTGAAGAAAGAAATTTTGAAAAAAATCAATATTATCTACTTGAAAGAGCAGGAATAAGACAACCAAAGAAATTTAAATCACCATCAGAAATAGATAGGCTTGTTATTGTAAAAGTTCAAGAAGCAAAAAGAAAAATAGAAAGAGCATTCTTTACAGCTGTAAGTGAAGAAGATTTTTGGAGAAAAGCAAATAAAAGAATTGAAGAGGGAGTAATAAGAAGAGAAGATTTAGAAAAAGCAGTAATAGAGGAATTTGTTATAGGAACATACTTTAATTTTAACTTTTTCTATTCTCCTTTAAAAAATGAATTGGAATTCATGGGTATAGATAGAAGATTACAAACAAATTTACATGATTTTATTTCTCTTCCTGCAAAACAACAATTAGAGATTGATATAATATTACAAAATGTAGAAATTGGACATATGGGTGCAACAATAAGAGAATCAATGCTTGAAAAAGTATTTGAAATTGGAGAGAAATTTGTTGAAATAACAAAAAGAGAATTTCCTCCTGGGATAATCGGACCTTTTGCACTACAAGGAGCTGTTACAAAGGATCAGGAAATTGTAATATTTGATGTTTCTCCAAGAATGCCAGGAAGTCCTGTAATAGGGACTACTAGTCCATATACAAAATATGCTTATGGAATTCAAATGAGTATGGGAAGGAGAATTGCAAGAGAAATAAAAGAAGCAATAGAAACTGGAAGAATAAAGGAGTTGATTACATGAGCTACATATCTGTTATAGCTTCTCATTCTGCACTTCAAATAATAAAAGGTGCAAAGGATGAAAATTTAAAAACTATACTGCTTTGCTTCAAGGAAAGGGAAAAATTCTATAAAATGTATAGTTCACCTGATAAAATCATAATAATTAATAAAATTGAAGATATAATGAAAGAAGAAATACAAGAGAAAATTATGGAGGCTATTTTTATACCTCATGGAACATTAATTTCTGAAAAGAATTTAGATAAATTTGAAAAAGAATTTAAGCCAAGAGTATTTGGAAATAGATGGATATTCAAATGGGAATCTGATAGAATTTTAAAGGATAGATTATTAAGAGAGGCAAGAATAAGAACTCCTCAATACTTTGAAAGTATAAATGATGTTGATAGACCTGTAATTGTAAAGCTTCCTGGAGCAGAAGGAGGAAGAGGATACTTTATAGCAAGAAATAAAGAAGATTTAAAAAATAAATTAGAAGAATTAACTAGAAGAAGATTATTAAAAAATAAGGAAAATATTTTCATTCAAGAGTATATAATTGGAGTTACAATTTATCCACACTTCTTCTACTCACCAATATATAATAGGTTGGAAATACTTGGATGTGATAGAAGATATGAAACAAATGTAGATGCAATTGGAAGAATTCCTGCAAAAGATCAATTAGAACTAAATATTATTCCTACATTTACTGTAATAGGAAATATACCAATAGTATTAAGAGAATCTCTTTTACCAGAAATACAGGAAATAGGAGAGAAATTTGTTGAGGCTACTAGAAAATTAGTACCTCCTGGAATAATCGGACCTTTTTGCTTAGAAATGATTTGTAATGAAGAAGGAGAATTGTACACATTTGAATTCTCTGGAAGAATAGTAGCAGGAACTAATTTATTTATTAATGGATCATTATATAGCACACTATTATTTAATGAACCAATAAGTATGGGAAGGAGAATTGCAAGAGAAATAAGAAAGGCTATTGAGAATAATAAGCTAAAAGAAATATCAACATAAGTGATAATTATGTATCATATAAAATGCTCAAGAGTTTCTGAAAGAGTAATAGTATGTGGAGATCCTTTTAGAACTAAGAAAATAGCTTCATTTCTTGAAGATCCGAAGCTCATAAATGAAAATAGATGCTTATTAACATATATTGGTATTTATAAAGATAAAGAAATTACAGTATCCACTACAGGCATGGGGACACCTTCTGCAGCAATAGTAATTGAGGAGCTCATAAAACTTGGTGCAAAAATTATAATAAGAGTTGGAACAACAGGAAGTGCAAGAGAAGATATAGAAGTTGGTGATATTATAATACCAACATTAGCCATACCTTTAGATGGAACAACTAATACATATTTAAAAAAGTTTAAAGTAGATACAAAAGCTAATGAAGAAATAATTAAAATAATAAAAGAATTTTTAAAGGATTATAGATATCATATAGGACCAATATGTACAAGTGATGTTTTTTATTTGGAAGAAGAAAGAAAAGATGTTTTAAGTTATGATATGGAATGTTCAATTATATTTACTATAGCAAATATAAGAAATTGTAAAGCTGCTGCAATATTAACTGTTAATGGTAAAGCTTGGAATGAACCTAGAATTATTGAGAATGATAAAGTTAATGAAAGTATTAACATAAGTATTAAAGCTGCTTTAGATACTTTAGTTAATTTAAAAAATTGATATAAATAAATTAAAATAAATGATAATGTTACTAATGAATTTTAGGCATAAATATTATTAATCAATCTTTTATTATACATTTAAAAAGTTCATATGGTATACTATAAGAACTTTATTTAAGAATATATATTATAAAGTTAATAAGGTGAAAAGCAATTAGTATATTGCCACAGTTGAGGTCGAAGTGGTCTGCTGCGGTATTAGAATATGAGCTTAGTCGTCTCTCTGTAGGCAGGATGTCACTCCAAAAGAGTGATATTCTGCTTATAGAGGGAGGATTAAGTTCATATTCTAATACAGCGGGCAGAATGTAAGGCTAGGACGTCCTAAATATCGAAGGGTCTTGAGGCGCCAGGACCCTTCGATATGAGGCTGCAGTAGGCCTTACATGAAGAAAGTCAGGAAGGAAGGCTCTCCATGGGGGCCGTACTTCCTGGCTTTCTTCCCAAAACGACCTCAACTGTGGTATTTAAATAATTTTTTAAAAATATTTATAGAAAACTATGAAATCCTATAGATATTATTTAGAAATGGTGAATGAAATAAGATCTATAATAGAAGAAATGAATTATAATCTATCCATGGTAATAGTTGAAGGAAGAAATGATGAAAAAGTACTAAGGGATTTTGGACTTAAAATTCCAGTATATAGGTTTCGTGAAACTGGATTACCAAATTTTATATTTATTGAAGAAATAACAAAAAAATTCAAAGGAAAACATATTACAATATTATTAGATTTTGATGAGAAAGGAATTGAAATGGCTAATTATCTTAGTAGAGAATTAGAAAGTAAAGGAGTAAAAATTGATTATCATTTTAGAAATACTTTGGGAAAATTAATGATTAAAGAAGGTATTAGACATATAGAAGAAATATCAGCAATAAAAAGGAAAGCTGAAATTTAGAAATAAATTTAAAAACAGAATAATAATTTAAAGCTAGAATATGCTAGAAAGATATATAATAAGAGAATTCAGACCCGAGGATTTAGATGCAGTAGTAAATATAAATAGAATATGTTTACCTGAAAATTATCCTCCATTCTTCTTCTTAGAACATTATTATGAAAATCCAAAGATATTCTTAGTAGCTGAAATAGGAAATACTATTGTTGGATATAATATGTGTAGAATAGAATTTGGAGTTTCATATATAAGAGGAGATTTCACAAAAAGAGGACATATAATATCGATAGCAGTTTTAGCAGAATATAGAGGAAGAGGAATAGGATATAATTTAATGTCAGAGGCTTTAAAAAGATTAAAAGAATGTGGAGCTACTGAGGTATACTTAGAAGTTAGAGTAAGCAATACACCTGCTATTGAATTATATAAAAAATTGGGATTTAAAGCACATAAAATTATAAAAGAATATTATAGAGATGGAGAAGATGCATATTTAATGGTAAAAGATCTTATGGAAAAATAAAAAAACAAAATTATTCAAGTAGCCATTTTATTGGAATATCTTGATATCTTCCATCTGGTAATTTTCTTCTAATAGTTATTGGTAGTACTTTTTCCTTAAGTTCTTCTTCAGCTATTTCTATAGGAGATTTTGCAGTAGTCATTATTAGAGGAGGAGCGCCCATGGATATCTGTAAAGCTCTAGCACCAATTACACGTGCTCTTTCATATTTTGTTAATTTAGATGGCCCAATTATTTTCTTTTCAGTAGTCATTTCTATGGTCAAGCTATTCCGCCATTCCTAATCCTTCAGATTCTGGTCCTTTTTTCTCTTCTTTTTCTTTCTTTGGTGCTGCTGCAGCAATTATATCATCTATTTTGAGCAAGGCAATAGCAGCTTCAGTTGCAGATTTAATAGCTTGTTTCTTTACAATAGCTGGTTCTACAATTCCTTCCTTTAGCATATCTGTAACTTTTCCTGTAAAGACATTAATACCAGCGTTCTTTTCTCCTCTTGTATGAGCAGATCTTAATTCTACAATAATATCAACAGGATCAAGACCTGAATTTTCTGCTAATGTTAATGGAATTTCTTCTAATGCTTCTGCAAATCTCATTATAGCAAGTTGTTCTCTTCCACTAAATCCTCTAGCATATTCCTTAAGTCTCATTGCTACTTCTACTTCTGGAGCTCCACCACCAGCTACAAGCCATGGGTCTTGTATTACATTCCTCACAACACATTTTGCATCATGAAGCGATCTTTCAGCTTCATCTACAAATCTATCAGATCCTCCTCTTATAAGTATTGTAACAGCTTTTGGATTCTTACAACCTTCAATGAATACCATTTTATCTTTTCCTACACGCCTCTCTTCTACAAGTTTTGCATATCCTAGGTCTGCTGGTGTTAAATCTTCTACATTTGTAACAATTCTTGCATTACATGCTTTTGCTAATAGTTCTATATCAGATCTCTTAGCTCTTCTAACAGCAGCAATTCCTCTCTTTGCAAGATAATGTTGTGCTATATCATCTATTCCTTTTTGAACTACAACAAAGTTGGCACCAGATTCAGCAATTTTATCAACCATAGCCTTTAACATCGATGCCTCTTCATCTAAGAATTTCTTCATTTGTTCAGGTGATGTTATATTTATTTTAGCAGTAATTTCAGTCTTTTCTATTTCTAATGGACAATCAAGTATAGCAATTTTTGCATCTTCAATTCTCTTTGGCATTCCTGGATGAACTATTTCTTTATCTAGTACAACTCCATGAATTAATTGAGTTTCATCAATTGATTCTCCTTTCTTTTTCTCTAATTTTATATTATCTAGATCTACTTTGAACTTCCCATTTATATTTTCAGCCACAGCAATAGCTGCATCTACAACAAGTTCTGCAAGTTTTTCATAATGACCTGCAACAATACTTTTACCACTTAGGGCTGTTATAGCAACTTCTTTTAGCTTTTGTTTATCCATTGGATCTATTTTTATTGCAATTTCGTCGATAATTGAAAGTGCTTTTTCCATTGCTTTTTTATAACCTTCAACAATAATTGTTGGATGTATTTCTTGTTCTAAGAGCTCATCAGCTTTCTTTAAAAGAGCTCCTGCAAGAATGATAGCAGTAGTAGTACCATCACCAACTTCAGAATCTTGAGCTTTAGCAACTTCTACCATCATTTTAGCTGCAGGATGTTGTACATCCATTTCCTTTACAATAGTTGCACCATCATTGGTTATTGTTACATCACCAAAGCTACTAACTAGCATTTTGTCCATTCCTCTTGGACCTAAGGATGATTTAATAGTTTCAGCTAATGTTATAGCTGCCATTATATTAGCCCTTTGAGCTTCTCTACCAGTTGTTCTTGTTGTTCCTTCTTTTAATACTAAAACAGGTATTCCTTGAGCCATAATAAAAACCTCCAAGTAATCTCTTGAAAAAGAGAAGAAAGTACTTCTATATATTGCTTTCTATCTTTAAGTAATATAAAAGTTTAAATATCTAGTTTAGTTTTTCAACGTTTGGGGGTTTAAAACTTGCTAAAAAAAGTATTAATTGCTAATAGAGGGGAAATTGCCCTCAGAGTTATAAGAGCATGTAAGGAGCTTGGAATTAGAACAGTAGCAGTATATTCTGATGCAGATGTTAATGCAAAATATGTATACTATGCAGATGAGGCATACAATATAGGTCCAGGTCCTGCACCACAAAGCTATTTAAAAATGGAAAAGATAATTGAGGTAGCAAAAAAATCTGGTGCTGAAGGAATACATCCTGGATATGGATTCCTTGCTCAAAATGCAAAATTTGTAAGAATGTGTGAAGAAGAAGGAATTGAATTCATAGGTCCAAAATCAAAAGCTCAAGAACTTCTTGGAGATAAACTTGGAGCAAGAAGAACAATGAAGAAAGCAGGAATTCCAATTGTTCCTGGAGGATTAGATCCAGTTCAAGATGAAAAAGATGCTATGCAATTAGTTGATGAAGTAGGATTGCCAGTAATGGTAAAGCCTGCAGGTGGAGGTGGAGGTATTGGAATGCAAGTATGTAGAAGTAAAGAAGAACTTATTGAAGCTATTTCTAGAGCACAACGCTTAGCAGCCTCAGCATTCTCAAGAGCAGAAGTTTATATAGAGAAATATATTGAAAGACCAAGACATATAGAAATTCAAATACTTGCAGATAAGAAAGGAAATGTAATCTACTTAGGAGAAAGAGAATGTTCAATTCAAAGAAGACATCAAAAGCTTATTGAAGAAGCTCCATCTCCAGTAATGTATGAAGATCCTGATTTAAGAAGAAGAATGGGAGAAACTGCAGTAAAAGTAGCTAAAGTTGCAGGTTATGAAAATGCAGGAACTGTTGAGTTTCTATATTCAGAAAAAGATAAGGCATTTTACTTCTTAGAAGTGAATAGCAGATTACAAGTAGAACATCCAGTTACTGAGCTTGTAACTGGTATAGATATTGTAAAGGAGCAATTGAAAATTGCATCAGGTGAGCCATTATCATATAAGCAAGAGGAAATTGAAATAAGAGGACATGCCATGGAGTGTAGAATAAATGCTGAAGATCCTTTAAATAATTTCTTACCATCTGTTGGACTAATAACAAATTATATTGAGCCTGGAGGGCCTGGCATTAGAGTTGATAGTGGTGTTTATGCAGGTTATACTATACCACCATTTTATGATTCATTAATAGTTAAGTTATTAGCATGGGGAAGGAATAGAAATGAATGTATTGCAAGAATGCGCCGTGCATTAGATGAATTCATAATTGAAGGAATAAAGACAATTATACCATTCCATAAAGTAGTAATGGAAGATGAGGAATTCATAAGAGGAAGAATTCATACTGAATTCATACAAGAAAGAAACATATTAGAAAAAGTAAAGATACAATATGAAAAAGATGAAGCTTGGAGAAAAAGCAGAGAAAATATTCTTGCTAAATTACAACCTCAAAAGCCAGTAGAAGCAAAACCAATAGAAGCAAAAGGAGCTTCTCTAGATAAGAAAACTGTTGCAATTGCTGCTGCTATAGCTTCATATATTCAAAGTAAGCCATCAACTTCCTCATCAATTAATCCATGGGTTTTATCAGGAAGAATTGGAAATGCAAGGTGATGAAATATTACTAGAGTAAATAAGTTTCAATTAGCATTAGGAGATACAAAATATGAAGTTAGTATTGAAGAAAAAGCATATGGAATATATAATATTAAAGTAAATGATGAACAATTTGATATAAATATAATTGATATGCTTTCACCTATTACAACAGTTCGATCAACAACCACAGCAACTCCAGTAAGCACACCAACAGGAGTATCAGGAATTCCTGGCTCTACAACAGAAGTTGGTGGAGTTATAAAAGCAGCTATGCCAGGTACAGTTATGTCAATAAAGGTAAAAGTTGGTGATGTGGTAAAAGAAGGAGATGTAGTATTAACATTAGAAACTATGAAAATGGAAAATCCAATAAAAGCAAATAAAGGTGGAAAAATAAAAGAAATTAAAGTTCAGCCAGGAAAATTTGTAAATGTTGGTGATCCTCTAATTGTTATAGAATAGGGTGAGAAAAATGTCATTAATTGAAAAATTTAAAGAATTAGAAGAAAATAGAGCAAAGGCAAAACTTAGTGGTGGACAAGAAGCAATAGAAAAACAACATAAAGCTGGAAAACTTACAGCACGTGAAAGAATTGAGCTATTGCTAGACCCTGGAAGTTTTGTAGAAATAGACTCATTTGTAGTTCATAGATGTTATGATTTTGGAATGGAAAAAAGAAGAATATTTGGAGATGCTGTTGTAACAGGATATGGAACAATAAATGGAAGGAAAGTCTTTGTTTATGCTCAAGACTTTACATTCATAGGTGGATCTTTAGGTGAAATGCATGCTAAGAAGATAACAAAAATTCAAGATATGGCACTTAAAGCAGGAGTACCAGTAATTGGTCTTAATGACTCAGGAGGAGCAAGAATTCAAGAAGGTATAGCTTCACTAGCAGGTTATGGTGAAATATTCTATAGAAATGTTATGGCTTCTGGAGTAATACCACAAATAATTGCAATTATGGGACCATGTGCTGGAGGAGCAGTATATTCACCAGCTCTTGCAGACTTTATAATAATGGTAAGAAAGACAAGTTACATGTTCATAACAGGTCCAAAAGTTGTTAAAGCAGCTATTGGAGAAGATGTAACTTTTGAAACACTTGGAGGAGCTGATGCTCATGCAAAATTAAGTGGTGTAGCACATTTTGCAGTAGATAATGATGAAGAATGTATTAATTTAATTAAGAAATTATTAAGCTATCTACCATCAAATAATATGGAAGATCCACCAGTTGTAGAAACTGGAGATCCACCAGATAGAATGGATGAAGAATTAAATGAAATAGTACCAGCAGATCCAAAGAAGCCATATGATGTACGTGATGTAATAAATAGAGTATTTGATAGAGGAACATTCTTTGAAATACAAAGTCAATTTGCACCCAATGCAGTTATAGGTTTTGCAAGACTTAATGGTAGAGTTGTTGGTGTTGTAGCAAATCAGCCTATGGTATATGCTGGTTGTCTTGATATTGATTCTTCTGATAAAATTGCAAGATTTGTAAGAACTTGTGATGCCTTTAATATACCATTGGTTACATTTGTTGATGTTCCTGGCTATTTGCCTGGAACAAAACAAGAACATGGAGGAGTAATAAGACATGGTGCAAAGGTAATATTTGCATATTCAGAAGCTACTGTTCCAAAATTAACAGTAATACTAAGAAAAGCATATGGTGGAGGATATATTGCTATGTGTAGTAAACATCTTGGTGCTGATTTTGTATTTGCATGGCCAACTGCAGAAATTGCAGTTATGGGACCTGAAGGGGCTATTGAAATAATTCATAAAAGCGAATTAATGAAAGCAAAGACTCCTGAAGAAGTAAAGGAAATTACAGATAGATTAGTAGCAGAATATAGAAGTAAATTTGCAAATCCATATGTTGCAGCAAATCTTGGATATGTAGATCAAGTAATATTACCAAAGGAAACAAGACCAATGTTAGTCAAGGCATTAGATGCTATGAGTACAAAAAGAGAAATTCAACCAAGACCACCAAAAAGACATGCTAATATGCCTGTATAACTATTATTATTTTTTGTTTTATTACTTTTATAATTATTTATAATTATAAATTTACCAAAAATTATTTAATAAAAATATTTTTAATATATTCGCCGATGGTGGAAAATGATGAGCCTTTCCAAGTATGTTATTCCATTTGAAAAATTAAGAAAAAAAGATGTTGGAATTGTTGGGGGTAAAAATGCAAATTTAGGAGAATTAATTTCTATTGGAATACCTGTACCTCCAGGTTTTGCTATAACTGCTGAAGCTTATAAATTACACATAGAAAGAAATAATTTAGCTGAAAAAATTTTCAGTATACTATCTGATCTAGATGTACTAGATAGTAATGCATTAGAAAGCGCTTCTAAAAAAATAAGAGAAATAATAGAGAGTGGTGAAATTCCTGAGGAAGTTAAAACTGAAATTTTAGAAGCATATAGAGAATTAGGTAAAAAAGTAGGAAGAGTAAATCCAGTAGTTGCAGTGAGAAGTAGTGCAACAGCTGAGGATCTTCCAACTGCAAGTTTTGCAGGTCAGCAAGATACATATTTATTTGTAGAAGGTGAAGAAGAATTATTAAAATATGTTAAAAAATGCTTTTCTTCACTATATACTCCAAGAGCTATTGCTTATAGAAAAGCTAAGGGATTTGATGATAGAAAGGTCTATTTAAGTGTTGGAGTCCAAAAAATGATAAATAGTAAGGCATCAGGTGTAATGTTTACACTAGATCCTGTAACTGGAAATAGAGATATTATAGTAATAGAAGGGACTTTTGGTATTGGAGAGACAATAGTACAAGGAAGAGTTAGACCAGATCAATTTGTAGTAGATAAGAAGAACCTAACAATAGTAAGAGAAATCATCTCTCAAAAATCTAGAATGGGTATTAGATCTCAAGAAGGTGGAATAAAAGAAGTACCAGTTCCTGAAGATATGAAAGATAGACCCTGTTTAACAAAAGATCAAGTAATAATACTTGCAAGATATGGATTAGAAATAGAAAAACACTATGGAGTGCCCATGGATATAGAGTGGGCTTTAGATTCTGATGAAAATAAACTCTATATACTACAAGCTAGACCTGAAACTGTATGGTCTCAAAAAGGTAAATTAGAAGAAGAATCAATAATAACTGCTAAACCAATTCTAAAGGGATTACCTGCTTCTCCAGGAATAGCATCAGGAAGAGCAAGAGTTATAATTGATGTAAATGATATAGGAGAATTTCAAGCTGGTGAAATTTTAGTAACTCATATGACTTCTCCAGATTGGGGACCTGCTATAAGAAAAGCAAAAGCAATAATAACTGATAGTGGAGGAATAACTTGTCATGCTGCTATTGTAAGTAGAGAACTTGGAATACCATGTATTGTAGGAACAAATAATGCTACTTCTGTAATTAAAACAGGTCAAATTATAACTGTAGATGCCACCCATGGAGTTGTTTATGAAGGTGAAGTAATGCCTAAAGAAGAAAAAAAGCTTGCACCTATGGCTATATCATTGCCTATATCTGATCTTTATCCAGTAACAGCCACAAAAGTATATATGAATTTAGGAGAACCATCAGTGATAGAGAAATACAAAGATTTGCCATTTGATGGAATTGGATTAATGCGAATTGAATTTATAATTGCTGATATAATAGGAGAACATCCTTTATATTTAATAGAAAGAAAAGAAGAAAGAAAATTTGTAGAAAAGCTTGCTGAAGGTATAGCACAAGTTGCTAGAGCCATATTCCCAAGACCTATCATAGTAAGATTTAGTGATTTTAAGACAAATGAGTATAGACAATTAAAAGGTGGAGAAAAATATGAGCCTGAAGAAAATAATCCAATGATTGGATGGAGAGGAGTAAGTAGATACATATCATCAATTTATGAACCTGCATTTAGACTTGAATGCCAAGCAATAAAATATGTAAGAGATACTCTTGGATTAAAAAATGTTCATGTAATGCTTCCTTTTGTAAGAACAACATGGGAAGTTGAAAAATGTCTTAACATAATGAAAAGTGAAGGATTGGAAAGAAATAGAGATTTTAAAGTATGGCTAATGGCAGAAATTCCATCAATAATATTTATGGCAGATGAATTTTCAAAGCTTTGTGATGGATTTAGCATAGGAAGTAATGATTTAACTCAATTAATATTAGGAGTAGATAGAGATTCTCCTGTACTTCCATCTCAAGATCCTCGTTATTTTGATGAAAGAGATCCTGCTGTTTTAAGAGCAATTTCACATTTAATAAAAGTAGCTCATGAAAATGGAGCAACTGTAAGTATATGTGGTCAAGGACCAAGTGTATATCCTGAGCTTACAGAATTTCTTGTAAGAATGGGAATTGATAGTATAAGTGTAAATCCAGATGCTGTAATATGGACAAGGAAATTAGTTGCAAGTATAGAAAGAAAAATAATACTTGAAAAAATATCAAAAATTAATGAAAAAGAATGGAAATTAAGATTTTAATATTGAAATTATCTTTTTTCTAAATATTATTGTTACTATAATCAAAATTATAATTGCTATAGTTATTGGTAGTATAATTTCACTAATAGATTTTTCACTTATATTAATTGATGATATAATAGTTTTTGAAAGCATTCTCTCATCTTGAGTCCAAGTAATTTCAATATCTAATTTTTGTTCTCCTGGATTTGCTTTATTATCTATATCAACTTCCATCATTACAACTTTCTTACTTCCACTTGGAATATCTCCAAGTAATGATGATGTAGATCCTGATATATATGGTGAAATTACTGAAATTCTAACATTTTTCGCAGTTACATTACCTAAATTATTAATTTCTATTATTAATTTTGCATTTCTAGTGCCAGGAAAGACTTCTCTATCAAAGTATATTTTTTCTATAGAAAGCTCAGCTTTTTCAGATATGGATAAAGGTAATGTTGTTGAATAGTTTTCATTTCTTGTGGTTATAGTTATAGGTATTTCATAATATCCTGGCTTAGCATTTTCATCTATATCTATTAAGAAATAAACATTAATGCTTCCACCTACAGGTAAAAATGGTATTTTTATACGATCTGAGCCAATATATGATGGCTTAATTATATTTTCTATACTTCCAAGGGTTATACTAATATCTTGTGCTGTATAATTTCCATTATTTACTATTACACATGATGCCTTAACTACTTTATCTCCTGGAAATACAGGAGATGGAATATATATCACATTAGATATTGATATTGATGATGTCCCTTTTAATTCAAATCCTATTGTTGTAGTATATGAATATTTATTATTTAAATCATCTTCAAAATTTATATTTAAATATAGAGGTATTGCGCCATAGACATTTGGTTGAATAAAAACATTCTTTTCAATTTTCCAAGATTCATTTGGTTTTAATTCTTCTTTATAATCCCATCCATCTCCTACAACTATGGCTATTTGAGGAGATTGTGATGCTAAATTTGTACTAATATGTTTTGCTTCTTTTTCTCCTATATTTGTTAAAATAATAACAATTTTATTAGCAGAGTTAGGAGTTAACTCATTACTTTCCGTACTGACTTTAATTATTGGTCTTGGTTCTTCTTCGCTCATTAATCCTATATTCAAAGAATCTTGATATTGTGAATTTCTTTCATCATAATAGCTCATATCAATATGTAAAGGTAAACTTCCATAGGTTTTAGGTTCTAAATATAATGATAAAGGAATTATTATTTTTTCATCTCTTAATAGCTTAGAAATAAAGAAAGAATTATTACCCATTAAAGTGAGTTGATTTGTAGCTGGATTTATTTTAATTGTTAAATTATAAGCATCATTACCTATGTTACTTATACTTAATGTAATATTATTTATTATTCCTGGATGAATTTTTAATTCACTTACATTTAATTCCATTCTTGGTCTATCAATATCTTCAACTTTAAAACCAAAAGAAAGTGTCATTGTGTATTGATTATTTCTTTGATCCTCATATGCAATATTTAGTGTAACCCCAGATCCATCTCTTACATTTAATTGAGCAAAAATATCAAAAGAAATAGTCCAGTTTTCCTTTGGTTCTAAGAAATCTTTTTCATATTCATTTCTATTAATGATGGTTAAATAAACATCTTGAGTTTGTATTCTTACTACAATATTTCTTGCTAGTCCATCACCTTTATTAAATATTGTAAACTTTATATTATTTACATAACCTCTTGTAATTTTATTTGAGTTTGTAGTTACATTTATATCAGGTCTTCCATTTATTGTTAATATAAGATTGAATTCCTCCTGAAGGTATTTTCCATCCTTAATATAATTAATCTTAAGTGGAACATTATACCATCCCTTTTTACAAGATGAAGAAATATCAAATTCAAAACTAAAGTAAACAGTATTATTATATTCTAAAGTACCATCATATTTATCACTGATAGTAGTATAATTCTCACTTATTTCTGATACATCAATTATAGCTTCTATATTTTGGCATGAAGTATTTCCAATATAAAGTAATGATACTTTACATGTACTATTTCCACCATGTTTAGTGTTTGCCAATATACATCTTTCAATTGAAAATTATTTTCCTCACTTACTACAAATTTACAAATTGGAAGTAAAAGAATTAATAAAATAATAATATATTTGTATTTCATATTAATCCACTCTCAATTTTAATGTTTTTAAAGCTATAGTAAGCATTAGTATTACATATATAGTAAGAATTAATACTTGCCATGATACATCCCATATACTTGCCCCTCTTATCATTATATCTCTAAAAGCAGATGTAAAATAGTACATTGGTGTTAAATTTGCTATAATTTTTGCAGAATAGGATAACATATCAATTGGTACAAAAGTTCCACTAAATAAAAGTGCAGGTATAAAGACGAATATAGCTGCTTGATTTGCTTGAAGTTGATTTCTTGATAATACAGAAATTAACATACCTAATCCAAGAGATCCTATGAGAAATAAAGTAGAAATTAACATAGCATCAATTATTGAGCCCTTTATAGATACATTAAAGACATAAATTGCAACTAATAAGGTTATTAACATATTTGCTATTGTAGCTATAAAGAAAGCAATAAACTTACCAAATATTATATCAAATTTACTTATTGGTGACATTATTAATTGTTCAAACGTACCTTTTTCTTTTTCCCTACAAATGGCTATTGATATTAATGTAGTAGGAACAAGCTGAAGTACTATACCCATGACTAAAGGAGTAAATGCTTCAATATTAGTAACAGTAGGACCATAAACAGAATTATATATTATTTCAATAAAATTTCCTTGTGCTTTAAGAGAAAGCTCTTCTTGAAATTTATAAGTTACATATAATATTGAGCTNTTTATCATACTTGACATAGTAGGTATGCTTTCATCAACTATTACAAGTAATTGAACTGATGAATTTCTAATAATTCCATATGTAAATCCACTAGGTATTACAATAACTGCAGAAACCTTTCCATCTTCTACTAATTTTCTTCCTTCTTCAATACTATTTCCATAAGCTTTTATATTTAAATCTTCAACTTTCATTATTGAATCAATTAATGTCCAGCTTAAAGCTTCTCTATCTAGATTAACAATTCCAATATTAACTTTTCCTTTTTCACCACCATAGCCTATACCAAATAAAACCATTACAATTAAAGGAATCATAGCAATCATAATTAGAGATCTAGGATCTCTTCTGAATTGTTTTAATTCTTTAATAACAACTACAAATACACTCAAGGAATCTCACCTAATAATTTTATAAAAACTTCTTCAAGTGAGATATTAATTGGCTCAACTGAAATTAATTTTATATTATAACTATCTAGTAAATTGAAAATATTTGGTAATTCCTTAGAAATATCATTAAGAACTGCTCTAACTATTGTAATATCATTTTCTTTTCTTGTTTCTAGTATTTTTAAAGGTAGGGAATCAATATCTCCTTTTATTTTTAATTCAATTACATCTCCACCAAAAGCTTTTCTTTTTAATTCTCTTGGACTTCCAATAGCAATTAATTTTCCTTTACTCATTAATCCAATTCTATCACAATTTTCAGCTTCATCCATATAATGTGTTGTTACTAAAATTGTTGTACCTTCTTTATTTAAACTTCTAAAATAATTCCAAAATGCTCTTCTTAATGATGGATCTACACCTGCAGTTGGTTCATCTAATATTAATAAACTAGGATTATGAATTAAGGCCACACCAAGAGCTAAACGTTGTTTCATTCCTCCACTTAATTTTCCTGCTAATCTATCTTTAAATTCACTCAATTCAAGAAAATCTAATAATTTTAAAATTCTCTCTCTTAATAAAGATCCTTTTAAACCATAAAGCCTCCCATAAAATTCCATATTTTCATAAACAGTTAAATCCTCATAAAGACTAAATCTTTGTGCCATATAACCTATTTTTCTTATTGCTTCATTTCTTTGCTCAGGAATATTATATCCAAGAATTTTTATTGAGCCTTCTGTAGGAGCCATAAGTCCACATAGCATTCTTATAGTAGTTGTTTTTCCTGCACCATTTGGACCTAAAAGTCCAAATATTTCTCCTTTATATACTTTTAAATCTAAATGATCTACAGCTATAAAATCACCAAATTTCTTTGTTAATCCTGAAATTTCAATTGCATATTCCACAAAAGAAAGAAAAATTATAAAAATATTAATTTTTTTAACTAAAAGTGGTGAATATGAAGAAAATAAAATCTATGAATGCTTTTGAAAGATTAAAAGAAATTGGTCTAAGTGATTATGAAGCTTTAGTTTATCTAAAGCTTGTAATTGATGGACCATCAACTGCAAAGGAAATAAGTGAAAGTACTGAAGTACCATATACAAAGGTATATGAGGTTTTAGAAGGACTAGAAAGAAAGGGATGGATTGAAATAAGTCAAGGAAGACCTATGAGATTTAAAGCAAAATCTCCTTCTGAAATTGTAGAAATTATAAAAAATGAATATCAAACTCGTTTAAATAAAATTGAAGATTTTTTAATAAATGAGTTGCAATCANTATATGATGTACATTCAGCAGAAGAATCTGAAATATGGATTTTAAAATCTCCATTAGGAATTATGAATAAGATAAGAAATATGGTTAAAACATTTAATAAAGAACTTTATATTGTAATAGGAAATTTTGATGTTAATATTTATTCTGATGTTATAAATGAAATTGAGAGAATTGATACAAATAAGAATATTAAGATTCTTTTAAATGAAAATACTTTTAATTTCTTCAGTAGTACTAATAAAGATAATGTAATAATCAAAAAAGCATTAATTACAATACCCTTTAATGTAATACTATCAGATAGAGAAGAAGTACTATTTCATTTAACTATTGGACTAGATAAAACAAGTGAAGAAAGAAAGAATTTAGCAGTACATATANTTGATAAATCCTTAGCAAANGTAATACGTGAATATATAGAATTCTTTTGGAAGATNAGCTAACTATTTTAATATGCAACATCCATTTATTATTTTTACATTTTTTGCATATTTTAATGTTTCATAAAGTGGATTAGCAATACCATCATATTGCAAATCAACTGCTATTTTCTCAATTATTGGTCTATATTTTCCCTTTAATCTCATACACCCTAATGTAAGATGACCTTTAAAATTTTCTCTTGCATACATCATTATATCCTTAATGCCATCTATATCTGAAAAATTATCTATTAATGTAAGTATAGATAAAACATCTACATTTGCTCTTATAGCCATATCTATAGCCTCATATTCTCCTTTTATTTTTCCATTATCTACTCCAATTAATACATGAGCTGCTACAATAGGAATATATTGCTTAGCTAATTTCATACAATACTCATAATCCTCTTTTAACCAATCTCCTTTGATATAATTATCTATAGTCTCTTGACTGCCAATAACATCTATTAAAACTGCATCAATAATACCATTTAGTTTATCAAATTCCTTTATTAAACCAGAATGTAATTCAATAAAAATTCCTGTTCTAATTTTTCCTTCTTTTATTACATCTAAAAATTTGAATATAGGCAATCTTCCTTTTTTATCAAAACCTCCACTTATCAATATATAATTATAACCTTTTTCTTTTGCTACAATAAATTCATTTAATAGATCTTTACTATCTTTTATCCATTTCATATTTTTCAAATATTTTCCTTTACAATGATTACACATAAGTTCACAATATCCACCAGTAATAGAAATTGTATATACTGAAGGCCTATAAGCAATTATTTTATGCATTCTCAATTATCTCCAAAAGATCATTAATTTTAAATCCCAATATTATTATGTTTTTATTTTTAATGAAACTTTCTAATTCATCTTTCAAATCATTAATAGATTTATTTTTAATAAATTCTTCTAATTCATCCAAAGCCTCTTCTGGATAGATAAAAAAATCTCCAGATATCTTAATATTCTTTATGATATCTCCTTCTTTTTCAATACTTACTTTTAATAATTTTTCACATTTTCTTACTATTGTCTTCAAAAAATCACCTTCTATAATTCCACTCATAAGATTTATATTTATTAATAAGCTCCATAGCCAATTTTCTTTCAAATTCATTAATTTCTCCATAGAATATTTCTAATTTAAAATATTTTTTAAATTCTTCAGCTAAAATCTCTGCCATTTCCTCTCTTGAAATATTATATCCTAAATCTTTTAGAGAAACTACTCTCTTAGTAATATCCTTTAGTTGTTTATCTGCTAATTTCTCATATTTTATTTTTAAAGCAGAAAGAAGAGAATAATCAAAAGATAATAATAAAGTTCCATGTTGTAAAATTGCTCCATATTTTCTTGTTTGAGCACTACCAGAAATTTTTCTTCCTTCAACTTCTATATCATTTATAGGTCTAAATCTTGCATTTACCCCAATTCTTTTAAGAGCATTTATAATTGGAGTACATATTACCTTATAGCCTTCTTCAATATCAAAAGGAACATAATTACCATCATTTTTTACTATAAAGCTATATGTAAGCTCTCCTTCAGAATGAATTACTGCACCTCCTCCAGTTATTCTTCTTACAACTTCTATATTATTTTCCTTACAAAATTCCAAATTTACTTCTTCTCTAATTTCTTGAAAATAACCAATGGAAACTGCTCTTGGCCACCAGCCATATAATCTTAATGTTGGTGGACTTAAATTTTCTCCAATACATTTAGCAATTGCTTCATCAATTGCCATATTACAGAAAGGATCATTTATATGAAATCTTAAGACCCTCAGCAAATAATTCCCTCCTTATTATATCAATTTCTTCTTTTCTTGGTTTTCTTGGATAATTATAAATTGGACCTAATGGACTTTCATTAAAATATGGTCTATTACAATTAGGACATCCTTTTGTCATAAATGCTTCTCCTTTTTCTATGATATCCTCTAAAATATTTTTATTGGCTTTTATTTCTATAATCCTTCCATTATTATCATATGAAAACTCATAATCTTCATTCATAAATATTAATTCTCTAGCAATTTGTAATCTTCTATATGAAGATATACTTGGTCTTTTTAAATTATATAATTCTGTTTTAGGTATAGGAGTAAAAGCAAATAAAGATGGAATAATTCCCATATTCTTACATTTTTCTAATATATTAATAATATCACATTCTCTTTCTCCAAGTCCAACTATTATATGAGTCCCAATTTTTTCTCTCCCAAAAATTTTTAGTGCTTTTTCTAATGAGTCCCAGTAATAATCCCAATTTTCTCCTTTTATATAACTAAAAATTTCTTTGCTTGCACAATCTATGGGTATAGTAATAATATCAATATTCATTTTTTTAAGTAATATCATTTCTTCTTCTCTTAATGGAGATGTAGATATAGAGATTGGAATATTACTAATATTTGATATGAAATTAATTACTTTTGATATTATATTATTTTCTTTAGAGCATTGAATACAAATTCTTTTAAACTTACTTAATGGTTTTTTTAGAATATCTTCAATATTAAATTCAGGCCATATAACCCTGGAAATCATATCTGATGGCTCTTTTGATTGTAAACAAAATTTGCATTTTCCTTCACATTTATTTATCATAACAAAAAAATAACCAGTTGTAGGAGGATCTTTCATAATACCCTTAATTAATCCTAACTCTATAGCAGTACCATAGGATACTTTTATTTTATCTCCTCTGCTATATTCCATAGGTATTGAAAAGTGTCTAGAAGAACTTCTATCATTCCTTGATTCTTTGTATATCCTGGTCTGTAGTATATTCTTTCACCTCTTTCTTTCTTTGCCCATATTAAGAAAACTGCTTCTTTTTTATCTATAATAGTGAATCTTATATTTCTCCATAGTCCTTTTGATATCTTAACTTTAATTTTATTCATTTTTAATTCTTTAATTCTTTCTTCAATTTCTTTATCAAATGCTAAAAACAATATCTTGACTTCCACATTTCTGTCTACAGCAGATATTAGTTCTTCTCTTATTCTTGGATAATAACTAAATCTTTCTGTTAAAATAGAAATTTCATTTTTTGCTCTTGAAATTAATTTTATTGTTTCCATTTCCATTTCTTTTAAATTTTCAATAGGTTGCCATAATTCTTCTAATCTTATACCATATCTACTTTCAATATATAATTGCTCCAAAGTATTTTGAAGTTCATTTACTATTTTCCTCAATTCTGTTAGTTTTAACTCTAATTCCAATTCTTTCATTTTCAAGAATTTATTTAGAAAAAATTTTGGAGAAACTGGCATTATAGTATCTCTTATAATTTCAATAGAACCAAATTGCAAAAGTCTAGAAATAGATTCTTCTACATCTTTAGGATTGATCTTAAATTCTTCCAATAAATTCTTTTTATTTAATTCTCCTTTTCTTAATATATATTCATAAATTTTTATATCTAGATCTGAAAAACCAATTTGTCTTAATCCTTCTATTTGCATTCTATCACCATTATATTTCTAAAAGTTCTTCCATTCTTATTACACCTTTAAGTGAAGATATTTTATTTAATAAGGATTTTACTTCAGATAAATTATTTACACTAAAGAAAGCAACTATATCGAATCTTCCAAATGTAGGAAATACTTCTAATACTGCTGGTATTTTTTCAATTTCATTAACTATATCAAGAACTGAAGTTTTATCAGCATTTATTAATACAACTAAATGCATTTTTCTCACCTATAGTATTGTTTCAACTAGAGTTTCAGTAGAAATAACGCCAGGAATTTTTGCTATTTCATAAACAGCAATTCCTAGTTTTTCTAATCCTTGAGCTTCATATTCTACTACTATATCAAGACTTCCTAGAACCTCAAATGCTCTTTTTACACCCTTCATATTCTTTATTACATTTATTACTTCTGAGGATTTTCCAGGATGACAATATACTAATATACATGCTAATACCATTTTTATCACCTTAGAGTAGTTAATATTTTATAAAATGGATGATCCTTTTCTATTTTTCTCCCCTTAAGTTTCTCTCCATAAGCTTTTATACCTTCGATAATTGCAATGGGTTCAAATATGTAGTTGGCTGCTCTTAATGGTCCATATAATATAAAGTCTACATTAGCCAATTGTAACATAGTAGATAATGCAATATTAAGACCTCTTGCTATAGTTTTACTCATTTTTTTATTGATAAGTAATTGATAAGCAATATTAGAAGGAGCACATCCTACAGGAATATTAAGTTCTTCTTTTATTAATTTTATAGATTCAAATGCCAACCATGTACTTGTAATATCTAAAATTCCGACATCTACTGCTATTTCTTTTATATTTGCTTTTTTACATTTTTCTAATAAACAATCCTTTATAAGAGAAATTTTTTCTTCAGGATATATTGCTGATGGATCAATTGCCTGAATAATTGCATAATCTATACCATATTCCTTAATTTTTTCAAGTTCATTATCTGTGGTATTAGGATTAATAGCATTTACTCCACATTTAATACCTAATTCTTTTGCTTTTTTATATCCTGCAATTCTTGTTTCTTCATTTAATCCTCCTATAAATATTGGATCTTCAGTTATATTAGATAGGATTTCAATATAGTTTTCCATAGCAATAGGAGTTTCAGCAATTACATCTAAAGCATGATTAAGTCCTGTTTTTTCTTTTAACAATTTTATTCTTTTTAATTCTCTTTTCAAGGCTTTTTCATCTATTATTCCTTTCTTATGATCTATAACTTTTTTATCTCCTTTATAAAATAGACTACCTATAAGTAAAAACTTAGAAAATATGTTATTCATGGCTTAATACCTCTTTTAAAGCTATTACCATATTTTTAAGTTTTGCAAAAGCTATTTCGCGAGTAAAAGGTCTTAATCCACAATCTGGATGAATAAAAGCTATATTTTCTTTACCATAAGTTTCTAGACCTTTTATTATTATTCTTTTTATAGACTCTATACTATCAATATTATTATCCATAGTACTTACACATCCCAATCCTAATTTCTTAGAATAATCTTCTATAATATTTCTTTCAACAGTATCAAAATTACTTATATAGTCTTTAAAAGAAAATGATAATACATCTAAATTTTCAATTTTTACAATATCTTTAAATGATTTTCTCAGATTTCCACATACATGTAAAGCTTTAATTCCTTTTAAATTAGATATTATTCTTTCAATAGATTTTCTTCCTATATCAATAGGTGCTCCTATAGAAAAACTTGGTTCATCTATTTGAAAATATTTTACTCCTACTTTTTTATATATAATTTCAATTTCTACTGCTAATGCCTCAGAAATATCTTCATATAATCTTAAATCTCTAAATCCTGAATAAGGAGCATCTGGAGAAAGTTCAGAGAAGAATATCATAGTCATAGGTCCAGTAATAATAGCTTTTAATTCTGCTTTTCCGTAAGATAATTTTTTAGCAAATAAAAGATCTTCTACTAATGGTGTTTCTTCAGGTGGTTTTATTTTTCCTATAATTTCAGTTTTTTCATTTTCTACTTTAAATCCAGGTATATGATCAGAAAAATATGAAACCATATCTTTTCTTGTTTGACCATCACTTATTATTTCAATACCTGCATTAATTTGATCTTCTACAGCAATTTTAATAGCTTCTATATCCTTACCAACTACAGGATAACTACCAATAACTGTTGTTTTTATCATTTTATCACCCAATCATTAGCTATTTTTACAGCATCATTAGCATCTTTACCATAAGCATCTGCTCCTATTTTTTTAGCAATTTCTTCATTTACAGCAACTCCTCCAATCATTATTTTTAATTCATTAGATATTTTACGTGCAGATGATATTATTCTTTCTGCTTTTTCAATATCTGAAGTTAATAAAATAGAAAGTGCTAAGATATCTACTTTATTTTCTTTCAATATTTTTTCTACTTTTTCTGGATTAATATTAATACCAATATCAATTACTTTAAAATTATTAGCAATAAGCATAGCAGAAACAATAGATTTTCCTATATCATGAGGACCTAATGATCCAATTGCTATTACTGCTTTATAATTTTTATTTTCACTTTTACTAATTAGTGGTAAAACTAAATTAAGAGAAGTCTTTGCAGCATTTGCTGCTCTTATGACTTCAGGAAGGAATAATTCTCCTTTATCAAATAAGTCTCCAACATATCTTAATCCTTCAGTTATAGCATTAATAATATCATTAGTACTTATTCCCATATTAAGAGATTTTTCAGTTAATATTTTAGATTTTTTTGAATCTTGTTCAATTATTGATTTTTTTAGTTCTTCCAAAATCTCCATAGTTCTTCACGTATATACGAAAACTTTTAGACTTCCTATATATCAATTTTTTTGGTTAAGTGAAAAAATATGCAAAAAGAAGAAGTAAAAAAAGATACTCAAGATAGATATATACTAATTACTGCAGTTGGGCCAAATAGACCAGGATTAATAGCTGAAATTTCATCCATTATAGCAGAATTTGGATATAATATTGAAGATCTAGATCAAGTAGTAATGAAAAATATATTCATATTATCTATGCTAGTGAAAATACCTTTTAATGCTAGTATAGATAGATTGAAAGAAAAAATGAGTTATTTGTGTAATGAACTTGGACTTGAGGTGTCATTTTACTATGCTGGAAGATAATAAAATGGTAATAACAGTTGTAGGAAGAGATAGGCCAGGTATAGTAGCCAATGTAACTGGTGTACTTGCTAGATTTCATGTAAATATACTTAAAACAAGAGCATCAACAATTTTCTCAGATCTATTTGTAATTATATTAGCAGTAGATACAAGTACATCTTTAATAAGAAGAGATGTATTAATGAATATATTGAAGAAGAGTTGTGAAGATGTAGGTCTTGCTGTTGCTATAGAATCTTTTCAGAGTTATAAATATGATAAAAAAGTAATAGTATTTGATTTAGATGGAACACTTATTGAACAAGAAGTAATTGATGAGCTTGCAAAAGCAGCAGGTGTTGGTGAAGAAGTTAAGAAAATTACAAAAATGGCAATGGAAGGAAAAATAAATTATTTAGAAGCACTTAAAGCTAGAGTAAGATTATTAAAAGGCTTATCTGTAAGCGTATTAGAAAAAATAAAATCATCTGTTATTATAAATCCTGGTGTAAAAGAATTAACATTAAAATTAAAAGAACTAGGATTTAAAATTGGAATTATAACTGGAAGTTTTGATTTTATTTCTAATTATATTGGAAAATTAATAGGAGCAGATTATGTATTTTGTAATAAACTTATTATTGAGGATGGATATTTAACAGGAGAAGTTGAAGGTGAAATAACAAGTCCAGAGGCCAAATTAAATGCAATAAAGAAAATAGCTAAAGAATTGGGAATAGGACTAGAATCATGTGTTGCTATTGGAGATGGTGCAAATGATCTTTTCATGATAGAAAATGTAGGATTAGGAATTGGTTATAAGCCAAAACTTATTGTAAAAGAAAGAGCTCATGGATTAATAAATACTGATGATATTAGAATATTATTAGCTCTTATGGGATGTATAGACCTAAAAAAAGATATAGTTAAGCGTTTAGAGAAAATATGATAAAAATGTCTGAGGAATATGATAAAGAACTTGAAAAAATAAAATTAAAAAAACTTAAAGAATTAATAAGTAGGGAGAGAAAGTATTATAAAAAAAGAGGAGATGAAAATGGAAAAAAGCTATATCGAATTAGGAGATGAAAATTTTGATTCTATTGTAAACACATCCAAAAAACTTGTAGTTGTAGATTTCTGGGCTCCATGGTGTGGTCCATGTCTTATGATGGCACCAATATTTGAAAGACTTGCAGAAAAATACAAAGAAAAAGTATTAATGGCTAAAGTAAATGTTGATGAAAATATTATAATTCCTCAAAGATTTAACATATATGGAATTCCCACATTTGTATTCATAAAAAATGGAAAAGAAATTAAGAGAATTGTAGGAGCTGTAAGAGAAGAAATTCTTGAAAAAGAAATTTTAAATAATTTATAAGGTGAAAAATTGAGATTCATTGATTCTCATACACATACATATCTCAGAGGACCTGAAGATTTAGAGCTCATGGCAATTTCTGGTATAGAAGGAGTAATATTATGCTCTTTTCTACCTTTTCAACCTCATGGTTTTTCTACAATGTATGATTTATTTAGATGGTTGATTGAAAATGAAACATATAGACTTTATAAATATGGAATACATAGTAGAGTTGCTATTGGAATACATCCAAAAGCCATACCAGAATCAGAAGTAAAAATGGTTTTAGACCATATACTCACATTATTTGATAATGAAAAAGCATCAGCATTAGGAGAGGTAGGATTAGAGACTGGAAGTAAAGAAGAAGAGGATGTATTTATTCAACAATTAAGAATTGCAAATGAATATTTAGTACCAATTATAGTTCATACTCCTAGACAAAATAAACAAAAGATTTTAGAAAAAATAATATCTATATTGGATTCTGAAAATGTAGATTTTTCAAGAGTCATAATAGATCATTTAACACCAGACTTAATAGAGAAAGTAAAATCAATAGGTGCTATAGTAGGTTTAACAGTACAACCAGGAAAATTAACACCCAAGGATATTTATGATGTAATTACAAAGTATGGTCCTGAGGGGATTGTTATAGATAGTGATATTGGTGTTAACCCATCAGATCCCTTAGCTCTTCCAAGAACAGCGCATTATTTAAGTAAAGAAGGAGTAAGTGGAGGAGATATTCAAAAAATAATGTATTCTAATATACGTAGTCTTCTTCCTATCTAAAATTTCTTATAAAATCTAAATTTCTTAGCGATAGATTTTTATTCTAATAAAAGCAAGAATTCATTTTATGAATAATAAAATTAATAAAATTATTGAACTTTCCAACAAATATTTATCAAGAATGTATAAAAGATATTATCCCTTTATACCTGAAAGAGCTGAAGGAGATATTATTTATTCGATAGATGGAGAGGCTTATATTGATCTTTATGGTGGAATTGCCATATCAAATATAGGATGGTCTAATCCTCGTATTATAAAGGCCATAGAGGAACAATTACATAAGTTTATTCATATGCCATCTATTTATTATCTTGAGCATACTGCAAGACTTGCAGAAAAATTAGCTATGTTATCACCTGGAAAAGCTTTAACAAAATGCTTCTTTTTAAATAGTGGTTCTGAAGCCAATGAGACAGCTATAGCAATAGCAAAACGTATAAGAAAGGTTCCATATATACTTGCACTTCATAGATCATTTCATGGTAGAACTTATTATGCTGTTAGTGTAACTGGTCAATCTAATTGGAAAGTTGGTATTGCTCCATTTGCCCCTGTAATATTTGCACCTGATCCTTATTGTTATAGATGTCCATTAGGACATAAGGAATATCCAGATTGTGGACTAGCATGTGTTAAATACATAGAGGATATAATAAAATGTGAAGTTGGAGAATCAATTGCAGCATTTATAGCAGAACCTATGATGGCAAATGGTGGAATAATTATTCCACCTAAAGATTACTTTAAGGAGGTTAAGAAAATAATTGAAAAATATTCAATTATTTTCATATGTGATGAAGTACAAACTGGAAATGGAAGAACAGGAAAACTTTGGGGAATTGAAAATTATGATGTAATACCTGATATAATGACAACATCAAAAGCTATAGCAAATGGTCTTCCTCTATCTGTTACTATGTACAAAGAAGAATTCGATTCTTATTTAAATCCAGGAGAACATTTTTCTACACTTGGTGGAAATGCTCTTGCTTGTATTACTGCTGAAATTGTTCTTGATGAGCTTGTAGGAGGTATAATTAAAGAAGCTTATGAGAAAGGAGAATATTTTAAGAAGAGATTAGAAGAACTTAAAGAAAAGTATGAAGTCGTTGGTGATGTAAGAGGAGCTGGATTACTTATTGGAATAGAATTTGTAAAAAATAAAAAAACGAAAGAGTATGGAAGAGAAGAAGCTATGAAATTTCTTAATGAAACATGGAAGAGAAAAATTTTAGTTGGAATAGGAGGAATAGAAGGAAATATTATAAGAATAGAACCACCGCTTACTATTAAAAAAGAAAATATAGATTATGCTATTGAGGTATTTGATGAGGTATTAAAAAATATTTAACGTTCTCTTTTTCCTTCAATAAATTCTTCAAAAGCTCTTTTTGCTAATTCATATGGCATTTGTTCTGGAGGATGTTTAAATGCAAATGCTGATGCGCTTATAAGAGGACCTGCAATTCCTCTATCAAGTGCAATTTTACATGCTCTAATTACATCAATAACTACACCTGCACTATTTGGAGCATCCCATACATCAAGTTTAACATCAATTTGAACAGGAGTACTTCCAAAATATTCTCCTTTTATATAAATATAACAAATCTTTTTATTTTCAAGAAATGGAACATAGTCTGATGGGCCTATTCTTAGTGGAATATTATATGGAATCATAGCTTGTACAGCAGAAGTCTTACTAATTCTTTTTGATACTAAACGTTCTTCTTCTAACATATTAAGAAAATCTGTATCTCCTCCTATATTCAACTGATAGCTCTCTAAAATCTTTACACCTCTATCTACTAAGAGTTTTGCAATAGTTTTATGAAGAACTGTAGCTCCAATTTGACTCATAACATCATCTCCTGCAACAGGTAGGCCATTTTCAAAGAATTTTCTTTGCCATTCTAAATCTGATGCTATAAAAACTGGCATACAGTTTACAAAAGCACATTTTGCTTTAATTGCTTGTTCAGCATAAAATCTTGTAGCTTTTTCAGAGCCTACAGGTAAATAATTAACTAAAATTTCTGCACCAGAATTTCTCAATTCCTCTGCTATATCAACTACTTCCTCTTGACTTATGTTTATAACATTTTTTAAATATTTTCCAATACCATCTAATAATGGACCTCTTTTAACTTTTACATTTAATTTTGGAACTTCACAAAATTTTCTTGTATTATTTGGCTTAGAAAATATGGCTTCTGATAGATCTTTTCCTACTTTATTAGCATCTACATCAAATGCTGCTACAAATTCAATATCCCTTATATGATAATTTCCTAAACGTGGATGTAGAATGCCTGGAATTTCTTCATTTTCTTTTGCATTTCTATAATAAAAAACTCCTTGAACTAATGCTGAGGCACAATTACCAACACCTACTATAGCAACTTTGATTCCCAAGTTTCCACCTCAAATAAGTTTTACAGTTATAAAACTAATAAGAAGTATAATAAATACTTTTCATTAAAATTAAATCCGAAAAGCTTAATAACCCATTTCGAAATCTCTTTTTAAAGACCCATGTATAGAGATTATATTAAAGCTGCATTAGCACTTGAAGATGGAACATATGTAGAAGGAAAGGCCTTCGGTGCAGAAAAGAATGCCATAGGAGAAATTGTATTTTGTACAAGTATGACAGGATATACTGAGGCAATAACAGATCCAAGTTATAAAGGACAAATATTAATGTTTACATATCCACTAATTGGAAATTATGGTATTTGTAAAGAAGATTTTGAGAGTGATTCGATTAAAATTGAAGGACTTGTTGTTAGAGAATTATGTAGAGAACCAAGTAATTATAGAAGTCAAATGAGTTTAGAGGAATTATTGAAATCTTATGATGTGCCAGGAATAGAAGGTGTAGATACAAGAATGCTAACAAGAAAAATAAGAATATATGGATCTATGAAAGCAGCAATTGGTATTGATATAGAAAAGGAAAAATTAATAAAAATGGCAAGAGATCAGCCTTTTATAAGTGAAATAGATCTTGTTGATAAGGTATGTGTAAAAGAGCCAAAAAGAATTGATGTAAAGGGAAAATATGAAGTTGTTTTAATTGATTGTGGTGTAAAGGCAAGTATTATAAGACAATTACTAAAAAGAGAAATTAATTTAATAGTAGTTCCATATAATTTTCCTGCTAATAAAATCTTAGAAATGGATCCTGATGGTGTATTCATATCTAATGGTCCTGGAGATCCTGCTAGAGTTAAAGAAACCATAGAAACAATAAGAAATCTTATAGGAAAATTACCATTAGCTGGTATTTGTTTAGGTCATCAGCTTACAGCCTTAGCCTTTAAAGCTAAAACATTTAAATTAAAATTTGGACATCATGGAAGTAATCAGCCTGTAAAAGATTTTAAAACTGGAAGAGTATTTATTTCAAGTCAAAATCATAATTTTAGTGTTGATGAAAAAACTCTTCCAAAAGGATTAGAAGTTACTCAAATAAATCTAAATGATCATACTGTAGAAGGTTTAGAACATAAGGACATGCCTATTATTACTGTTCAGTATCATCCTGAGGCTGGACCTGGCCCACATGATACTTACTTCTTCTTTGATAGATTCTTAGATTTATTGAGGGAGTATTAATGCCAAAAAGAGAAGATATAAAGAAAATAATGGTAATAGGTTCTGGGCCAATAATAATAGCTCAAGCAGCTGAATTTGATTATTCAGGAAGTCAAGCATGTAAAGCTCTAAGAGAAGAAGGCTATAAAGTCATACTTGTAAATTCAAATCCAGCAACAATAATGACAGATCCAACAATGGCAGATGTTGTTTATATAGAGCCTCTTGATGCTGAAATTGTTGCAAAGATAATAGAAAAAGAAAGACCAGATGCACTTTTACCAACGTTAGGAGGTCAAACTGGATTAAATATTGCTATTCAACTTGATGAAATGGGAGTATTAGAAAAGTATGGTGTTGAGCTTATAGGAGCAAAAGCAGATGCTATAAGAAGAGCCTCTAATAGAGATCTATTTAAAAAATGTATGCTTGAAATAGGATTAGAAGTTCCAAGGAGTAAAGCTGTTTATAGTGTTGAAGAGGCATTAGAATTTGTTGAAGAAATAGGTTATCCTGCTATTATACGTGTAGCATTTACATTAGGAGGAACAGGAGGAGGAATTGCATATAATAAAGAGGAATTGAAGAAAATTGTTGAAAGAGGAATAAAACTATCTTTAATAGGACAGGTATTAGTTGAAGAAAGTGTCATAGGATGGAAGGAATTTGAATTAGAAGTTATGAGAGATAAAGCAGATAATGTTGTAATAGTTTGTCCAATTGAAAACTTTGATCCAATGGGAATACATACTGGAGATAGTATTACTGTTGCTCCTGCTCAAACATTAACAGATTATGAATATCAAAAATTAAGAGATGCTGCAATAAAGATAATAAGAAAAATAGGTGTAGAAACTGGAGGAAGTAATATTCAATTTGCTGTGAACCCAGAGAATGGAAAAATTCTTGCAATAGAAATGAATCCAAGAGTAAGTAGATCTTCTGCTCTTGCTTCTAAGGCTACAGGTTTTCCAATAGCAAAAATTGCTGCAAAATTAGCAGTAGGATATACATTAGATGAAATTCCTAATGATATTACAAAAGAAACTATGGCAAGTTTTGAGCCAACTATAGATTATGTTGTAGTAAAAATACCAAGATTTGCCTTTGAAAAATTCCCAACAGCTGATCCCATACTTGGTACTCAAATGAAAAGTGTTGGAGAAGTAATGGCCATAGGAAGGACTTTTGAAGAAGCCTTACAAAAAGCTATAAGAAGCCTTGAAATTGGAAGATATGGACTTGGAGCTGATGGAAAGGATAAAAAACCAAGTAGGGAAGAAATAATATATAAGCTTAGATTTCCACAACATGATAGAATATTCTATATAAAATATGCATTTGAACAAGGATTTACTGTAGATGAAATTTATAAATTAACCTATATTGATCCTTGGTTTTTAAATAAAATTAAGAAACTTGTTGAATTTGAAAAAATGCTAAAGGAATTAGCAAAGAAGTATAGATTTGAAGAAGTTCCTGAGGAAATAATAAAAGAAGCAAAAAGACTTGGTTATTCTGATAAGCAGTTAGCATACATATTTAATACAAATGAAAGAGAAGTAAGGGAAATAAGGAAATCAAAAGGAATAATTCCAGTATATAAAATGGTTGATACATGTGCAGCAGAATTTGAGGCAAAAACACCTTACTACTATTCAACATATGAAGATGAAAATGAGGCAATTCCAACTAAGAAGAAGAAAATTATGATATTAGGCTCAGGACCAAATAGAATAGGACAGGGAATTGAATTTGATTATTGTTGTGTTCATGCAGTTTTTAGCTTAAAAGAAGAAAATTATGAAACTATAATGGTAAATTGTAATCCTGAAACTGTTTCTACAGATTATGATACTTCCGATAGACTTTATTTTGAGCCCATAACTGTTGAAGATGTAATGAATATATATGAAAATGAAAAACCAGAAGGAATATTAGTTCAATTTGGAGGTCAAACTCCACTCAATATAGCAAAAGAATTAGAAGAACATGGTGCTAAAATCTTAGGAACTTCAGTAGATTCTATTGATATAGCAGAAGATAGAGAAAGATTTAGTAAATTAATGAAAGAATTGGGAATTCCACAACCAGCTCATGGAATTGCCTTTAGTTTAGAAGAGGCCATAGAGGTTGCAAGAAAAATTGGCTATCCAGTACTCATAAGACCAAGTTATGTACTAGGAGGAAGAGCTATGGAAATTATTTATGATGAAGAAATGTTAAAAGAAAGAATTACTGAGGCTTTTGATGTAAGTCCAGAAAAACCTGTTCTAATAGATAAATTCCTTGATCATGCAATAGAGGTTGAAATCGATGCACTTTGTGATGGTGAAGATGTTTATATAGGAGGTATAATGGAGCATATAGAAGAAGCAGGAGTTCATAGTGGAGATTCTGCTTGTGTTCTTCCTCCTATATCACTTTCCAAGGAAATAATAGATAAAATAGTTGAATATACAAGAAAAATTGCATTAGCTTTAAAAGTAATAGGATTAATCAATATTCAATATGCAGTAAAGAATAATACTGTATATGTACTTGAAGCAAATCCAAGAGCTAGTAGAACTGTTCCTTTTGTAAGTAAAGCAACTGGAGTTCCATTAGCAAAAATTGCTGCAAAATTAATGATTGGTAAAAAATTGAAAGATTTTGGATTAAAAGAGAATCTATTTCCAAAACATATTTCTGTAAAAGAGAGTGTGTTTCCATTTTCAAAATTACCTAATGTAGATCCTGTTCTTGGACCGGAAATGAAATCTACAGGAGAAGTTATGGGAATAGATTATGATTTTGGTTTAGCATATTATAAAGCAGAACTTGGTGCTGGAATGCGCCTTCCAATAAAAGGAAATGTATTAATAAGTGTAAGAGATGAAGATAAAGAAGCCATTGTTAATATAGCCCGTGAATTAGAAAAAATGGGATTTAAGATTTATGCAACAAAAGGAACTGCTGAAGTTTTAAAGGATAATGGAGTAAATGTTGAAGTTGTTCAAAAAGTAAGTGAAGGAAGACCAAATGTTATTGATATGATGATCAATCAAAAATTTGATTTAATAATAAATACTCCAGGAGGAAAAAGAGGAAAAACAGAAGGATATTTAATAAGAAGAACTACAGTAGAAAGAAGTATTCCATATATAACTACAATACCAGGTGCTATAGCAACAGTTAATGCTATAAAAGCCATAAGAAATGGTAAGCTAACTGTAAAATCATTAAAAGAATATTATGATGATAACCGTTAAATTTAATTAAAAATTTTTATTATTATTTTATGGCAATGAAGACTGCTGGTATTACAGATTGATGAAGAGTGACATCAGATCTGAGCTTTTTGTTTACATTTTTTCTGGTGTATTAATTCCAAGTATAGATAATACATTTTCAAGTACAATTTTCACAGCTTTTACTAGTTTTATTCTTGCATTTCTCAATCCTTTATCTTCAGCTTTTAGTACTGGCAAGTTATCATAAAATAAATTAAATAATGATGTTAAATCATTTGCATATTCTGCTAAAATTTCAGGTCTTAATTCTTCTGCTGCATCATTTATTATTTTTGGAAATAATGAAAGCTTCATTATAATTTGTTTTTCATAATCACTATTTAAAGATTCATAATTTGCTTCTTCTTCTTTTTCAACTTTTGCAATTATATTACATGCTCTTACATATCCATATTGAATAAAAGGACCACTATTTTTTTCAAAATCTAAAACTCTTTCCCATGTAAATACTATGGGTTTATTTGGAGAAATTGAAATTAATGCATACTTTACTGCTCCTATTCCAATAATTTCTGAAATTTTTCTTCTTTCTTCTTCATTAGAAATTCTCTTAGATACTTCATAATATGCCCTTCTTATTGCTTCATCTAATACTTCATCTAATGTTATATAACGTCCTCTTCTACCTGACATTTTAACTCCTGGCAAATGAACAAGCTCATATCCAAAATGAATTAATCTTTCTGCTAAATTTCCTAAATTAAGAGCATATAGTGCAAGTTTTAATTGAATTTGAGGGATTCTTTGTTCTATTGAAATTACATTTATGACTTTATCTGCTCTTTGAAATTTCCAAATTGTATATGCAATATCCCTTGTGGTATAAAGTGTAGTTCCATCAGATCTTTTTAATACTAATGGAGGAATTTCTTTTACTCCAAATTTTAATTTAAATTTCTCTAATATTTTATTACAATCAAGAATTATTGTACCTCTATCAATTTTTCCAAATTCAGTTTCCATTAGTTTATTTATTATATCTTCTGTAGCACCGCTCCAACAAGTTATTTCACTTTCCCAATCCCAACTATCAAATTTTATTCCTATTCTATCTAATGTTTCCCTAAATCCTGAAATTACTAATTCACATAATTCTCTTATGATTTTTACAGCATCTTCTTCTTTTTTTTCATATCTTATTAATAGTTCAGAAATGTCTTTTTCAGGATCTTTTGATTTGTATATTTCATTAATCAATTCATCAAAAATTTTTTCATTTTTTAATCTTAATTCATTTGCAATAGAAGTCCATTCATCTAATTCTTTTATTTTTTCTTTTATCTTCTCTTCATTACTTATTCCCTTTATTTCTTCTTTTAATTTCTTTATATTGATTATACAATTAGTAGCAGCATAAATATATCCTATAAAATGATCTTTTTTCCCTTCTATTTTTCTAATTTTTGAATATCCATATGCTGCTTGTGCTACTTGAAGGCCAACATCATCAATATAAAAATGTCTTTTTATTTCATATCCTGCTTTTTCTAATATATTTGAAAGAACATCTCCAATGATTGCATTTCTTGCACTACCAATATGTATAGGATGAACTGGATTTACACTTGTATGTTCTACAATAATTTTAATATCTTTTTTATCCAAATTTCCATAATCTTTTCCTAAAGAAATAATAGACTCAATAACAATTTTTGAGTATTTTTTATAATCAATAAAGAAGTTTACATAACCTCCAATTGCTTCTACTCTTTCTACAATATTTTTTTCATAAGAGTTTATTTTTGAGACAATAATTTTTGAAAAATCCTCAGGATTTTTTCCATACTTTTTTGCAATATTAAAAACTGGGAAGCTTAAATCACCATATTTAGGTGATGGTGGAAATTCAAATTTTATTTCTTCTTTTATTCCTTCTTCACTAAGTGCTTTTTCTATTAAACTTTTGCATTCCTCCTCAAAAATATAATAGGGATAATTTTTCATCATGATTCTCATTTTAAAATAAGTAATTTAATAAATATTTCTCTTTAGTTCTTGGAAAATTTATAGAATGTTAATTCATGAAGAAATCTTTTGAAGAAATTATAAATGATGCTTTTAAAGAGGTTCCTTTGTTTTTAAATCTTAATAAAAAATTCATGATATTAATAAAAAATTTAGTGAATGAGTACCAATCCATATAATGCTGCACAAGGTATTAATCTCATATCTTTTGATGAGCTTATGGTATAAATTGGCCAACCAGCCTTTTTTACAACTGAAAGCCTCGCCATTTATGGCAGGGATGAGAGAAAAATAGGTTTTCTTATATTAATTTTCATGAGTCTAGAGATGTGGTTGCCCCTAAGCATTTGAATGCGGGATTGGTAACCACATGAGCAAAATAGATGTGGGAAGCCTGATCCCCTGAATGCCTCTCAGATGACAGATGTAAATCCGAATAGATGAGAGGAACTAATGATCCCCTAAAGGGAACCTTTGCCCTT
>QNVI01000042.1 GCA_004348015.1 Thermoproteota archaeon
TCCATCTACATTCATATTTTGCAGAAATGTTAGCAGCAAGTACAGCTTTTGGTATATCAGAAAAATCTGGAAGAATTCCTGCTTCTATTAATACTTGAAAGCCATTACCTATACCCATTATGATTTTCTCCTGTTCTATGAATTTTTTAATTTCATTTCCCAATCTTACAAGAATTTCCTTACCCCAAATTGCTCCTGCTCTCACATAATCTCCATAAGAAAAACCTCCAGGAAATAAAAGCAAATGATAATCATCTAAATTTCTTTTAAGAATTTGTTTCATATGAAGAATTTCTGTTTTTATTCCCAATTCTTCTAATGCTATTTTAAGTTCAAGATCACAATTAGTTCCTCCAACTCTTAATATGCATGTCTTTTTGAATCTAATGGAATTTTATTCAAATCAATTATAAGACCAAGATTATTACTATTATTACTAATAGTCATTTTAGCTACAACTACACCAAGAGCTTTATATTTTTCACTCATAAGAAGAAATTTAGAAAATTAATAAAAATATTTTATTTAAATAAATGATAAACATATAAAATATTGTATGCCAAAATGGAGAACTCATAGAATTATTCTTGAAAAAGCTTTAGGTAATTTTAATTTAAATTTAAGAAAAGATTTTTTAGATGGATTATTTAATGGAATTATTGATCCTGATATAAAACAAGATAAGAAAATTATTATTTCTAAAAAAAGAACCTATGAAAAAGAAATTACTCATCATGATGTTCATAATAATCTCATAAGATACTATTATGAGCTATCATTATATTATGCAAGAAGAAATAAGTGGTATTTCTCAGGTTTAATGTTAGGAAGGTGCCTTCATTATATTCATGATAGTATTATTAAAAGAAGAAAAATGCTAATAATAGATGCTCATGAAGAAATTGAAAATGAATTAGAAAAATTATCAGATATGATTTCAGAATTATGTGAAGAAAAAATTATTAAAAAATCCTCTAGTAATCCCAAGGAAATTATTTGTTCAGCATATTACATGAGTATAGATGTATTGAGAAATTTCTTTGAAGAAAGTTCTAAAGATATTGATATTAATCTATTAAAAGAAAAGATAAGAAAAATAAGAATTATTAAGTTGTTGATATTATTGGGATTTTCTATTATGATTTTTTATTCATTAGTTTTAATTCTACTATGGATTATAGCTTTCTATTTAGTAATTGAGTATAAGCCTAATGCATATCATGAAGCAATGAAAGCAGGATTAATTATTGTAAAACCTACTGGTTATAAAACTGCATATTAAAAAATTATTTTTTAAATTTTTTCTCATATGATTTCATTGCTTCTATTATAACTTTTTTAGCTTCATCTGCATTTTTCCATCCTTTAATTTTAACAAATTTTCCAGGTTCTAATTTTTTATAGTTTTCAAAGAAGTACTCTATTTCCTTTATTTTTTCTTTTGGTATATCATTTAAATCTTTTATACCAAAAAATCTTGGATCTTTTGCAGGAACTGCAATTATCTTATCATCTTTTCCCTTTTCATCCTCCATAATTAATAAAGCTACTGGTCTTACTTCTACTATACAGCCTGGAAAAGTAGATTGAGTTACTAGAACTACAACATCTACTGGATCTTCATCTTCATGCCAAGTGCTTGGTATAAAACCATAATCAAATGGCCAGGTAATATCAGAATAAAGAACTCTGTCTAATTTAAAAATTCCTTCTTTTTCATTATATTCTATTTTATTCAAAGATCCTTTTACATTCTCTATAACAACATTTACAATATCTGGTGCTTTATTACCAGTTTCTATATCATGTAAGAAATTCATTTTTTCAACCTCTTATTGATAAACATTTTACTTAAATTTAACTTTTTTCTATATTTTAAAATTTTTAATTTTTCTTATTAATTTTACAAAAATAATAGCCAAAATAATTATTGGATAAAAAATAATGTATAATCCACTAAGTGGACATGAAAAACATAAAAAATTACAATTAAGAGATAAAATATAAGAAAAAGGTAATGATGATGCTGTTATAATATAAATCCACAATAGTTTAAATCTTTTAATTAATTTTTGAAGAAGCATTTTTATTCCTCCAAATCATTTTATAAAGTTTATTTGGACATCTTGATATGCATTCCTTACAATTTATACAAAGTGTTCTTTCAATTGAGAAATTAGAATCAATTGCTTGCATTGGACATACTGATATGCATTTATCACAATTACTACATTTACCTTCTATTCTTATAGTTCTATAAAATCCAAGTTTAGAACCAATTTTATGAAATATACCTGATAGTGCACCTAGTGGACAGAAGAATAAACACCATCCTCTTCCTCCTACAGTAAATATTCCACCAATTATTAACCAAAATATTAAAACAATTATAGAGCCACTAAACCAATATTCTAATTCTATTGGATTGATAATTCCATTAATTATTTGCTGTAATACTGATGATGCACAATACCAACAACATATTGCTGTAAATCTTTCTGAAAATCCTAAGAGAATCAATATAGAAATCATAATGAATCCAGTAAGAAATCCATATCTTATTGCTCTTGTTATCTTTGGATCCTTTATTTGAATTCTATACTTATTTGGTAAGGGAATTATTCTACTAATAGCTTCACTAAAAGCACCAACTGGACATAACCAACCACAAAATACTGGTCCTAATATTAATGAAGTTATTAGTACTGCAAATATAAATAAAAACATTTCAGGATAGCTAAATATATAGTAAATTCTTCCTGAAAATATCCAATCAATTGGCATTCTAAAACATGCCATATGTAAATCTGGTTCTCTTAATATTCCTGCTAAGTAATAGTAAATGCGCATTATAATTGCAAATGGTCCTACAAATAATATGAAGCCAATTATCCAAGAAATATATCTATACTTATTTCTCATTAAACTTTTTAACCACAACAACTTGCTCCTCCCCCTTGAGAAATTCCTCCTCTAATGAGTTTTATTGGTATAAAAGTAAGAAGTTCATTAGTATCTGCATCTATTACTAATAATCCACCATCATAAATTACTTTTTCATCCATATAGTAATTTGGTATTTCAAAAATCCAATCAATGCTTAGCTTAGGTATTCCCATACCTGGAGGTAAAGGTTTTGTAAATGTATGTGTTTCAGGATCATAAGGCCATGCTGCTTTTACTTCCCATCTAATTGGATAATTAGCTTCAATTAATTCAAGTTTAATTCTTATTGGTTTTTTACCAATATTATAAATCCAATGAGTAGATATAGCTTCAGTATTTGGATTTAATATTTTCTTAAATATGCCTCTTTGATCTAAATCAATTACTAATGGAGCCATTTTTATTGGAGGTAAACCTGCTTTTATAATAGTAATAGGTTCTGTTATATTACCTGCTGGTACAGCTATCCAGAAGTGTACTATTTCAGATTTTGATAAATCCTTAGCATATACACTAGAAAATAATGTTATTAACATTGTAATTACAAATGATATTAGTATTGTCTTTTTCATAATTAATAGTAAAAGAGGATTAATAAAAAAACTAATGGAATTGACTTCTTCTAAAATGTTTCTCTAATTTTATAAAACTTATTTTCTTTTAGAATTTTGATGATTATATATACTATTGGACATGGAAATAGAAATATAGAAGAATTCATTAAGATATTAAAATCTTATGATATAGAATTAGTAGTAGATGTTAGAAGATTTCCTACTAGTAAAAAATTTCCATGGTTTTCAATAAATGAACTACCTGAAAGATTAATGAAGGAAAATATAAATTATGTATGGCTTGGTGAAGGACTTGGAGGTTATAGAAAAGAAGGATGTGAAAATTATATTAAAAGTGAGAAATTTAAAGAAGGTATTAATAAAATAGAAGAACTTTCAAAATCAAAAATATTAGCAATAATGTGTAGTGAAAAATTATGGTTTAAATGTCATAGAAGATTTATTGCTAATATTCTTGTTGAAAAAGGATATGAAGTAATTCATATTTTTGATGAAAAGAAAAAGCAAAAAACATAAATTATAACTTAATGAGTTTATTTATTACTCTTATTAATGGTAATCCTATTAAAGCACTTATTAATGTTATTGTAATTCTTTCAAAAATTGTTAATGGAAGTGTTGTCATAAAGAAAATTGGAGGGGGATTAATTAATACTAGGAAAATCATATTTCCAACCATTTGTCCTGCCATTGTTGATGAATAGCTTATTAAGATTAATCCTAATAATGTATTTTTATTATTTTTTGAATTAATTAAACTCCTTATTCTATATCCTAAAATAATTAAAATTAGTAATCCAATAATATGTGGAATAGCATAAAATGGAATTTCTTTTCCAGGTCCAATATACCAAGATGTTATTATAATAGAAAAAATTATTGAAGATATTATCCATCCTTTTTCTTTTACATAGGTAATTCCAGAGATAAATGAGGAAACTATTGTAAGTGGTGTAAATAATAAACCAATTCCTCCACCTGTAATTATCCTTCCTATAATTGCTCCTATAAAAGAAGCTAAAGAGCCAAATAATGGTCCCAATATTATTCCATAGATTATATCTAAAGTTCTACTAATTCTTATATCAACACCTGGCATTCCAATTACTTGAAATCCAGGAAGTAGGCTAACTATTGCATAAATAGCTGAAAATATTGCAATTACTGTTATTTTTCTTATATTCATAATTCTTGAATTGCTTTATTTCTTAAAATTCCTATCTTTTCAATATATGCTTCAACAATATCTCCATCTTTTAATTGACCTACTTTTTCTGGTGTTCCTGTAGCTATTATAGTTCCAGGTTCTAATGTGGTAAATGATGAAATGTATTCTACTATTGTTGGAATATCAAAAATCATTTCTTTAGTATTTGATTTTTGTCTAATTTCTCCATTTACTCTGAGTTCTAAATCAAGTTCTGGATGAATTCCAATTTCATCCTTTGTAACAATTACTGGACCTATTGGTGCAAAAGTATCAAATCCCTTAGATCTCAACCATGGTTTTGACTGCATAAAATCTTTTTCTTGAATATCTCTTGCTGTTATATCATTTAATATAGTATACCCAAAAATCCTATCATAAACTTCATCCTTTTTAATATATCTTCCTCCTTTTCCAATAACTATGGCCAATTCAACCTCATAATCTACTCTTTTTGATACCTTTGGAAGTATTATATGATCATCAGGTCCAATAACAGCTTTTGATGGTTTTAAAAATACAATTGGCTCTTCTGGTATTTTTCTTTTTAATTCTACTGAATGAGCTTTATAATTAAATCCAAGACAATATACTGCAGGTGGTCTTAATATAGGAGCTCTTAATCTTACTTCTTCTAATTTCAAATCATCAGCATTACTTTCAATTTCTTCTTTTAAAGAATTTAATAATTTTTCATCTGCAATTTCAATAAATGGTAAAAGATCTCTATCTGGAATTCCTTTTGTACATTCTAATGATGAAAATCTTATTACATTATTTCCAATAATTACACAAGCATATGTTCTTCCTTTATATTCACATGTAGCAAATTTCATAAAAATTGCAAAAATAAATATTTTATTTAAGCATTACTCTTACTTTTTCTCCTTCTTTAATTTTCTCTAAGATTTTTAAATCACTGATAATTTTTCCAATTACATTTACTGGACTATATGGCTTTATTATATCTGGAGATGGACTTATTGGTGTTGGTCCAAAAAATAAACATAATGATGGTTCTTCAGGCCAGTATGCTATATCACCAATCTCAACAATTTCCTTTGGATTTTCTATTTCAGCAGAAAAAGGTACTGCAAAATAGATTTCTTTTCCCCAAAGATTTACTCTTGATTCAAAAGGTAATGAATTTAAAAGAGCCTCAATTGTTTTCGGATTTTCTTTTTCATTTAATTCACATTCTATGGAAATTCCAGATTCAAATAAAATTACAATTCTCATATTCTCACTGTAGTTAGTTTACTTGGTATTGTGAATATTTTTCCGCCTGAGTGCAATAATACTTTTGCATTTTCACTCCATAATCCTTTTTCTAATAGCTCTTCTTTTGCATATGCAGCTAGGACTTCTCCTACATATAAATTACATTCTCCAACTTCTAATGATTTAGATAATTTACATTCTAAATGACCTATACAATCCTCAATTATTGGAACTTTAATCTTTTTTGATGGACTAAGCTTTAATCCAGTTAATGCTATTTTGTCTACATTTTTTCCACTTTTTGTTCCTGCAATCCATACTGCTTTTATTAAATCAATAGATGGAATATTGACTGTAAATTCCTTACATGATTCTATTAGCTTACATGTATATCCTTCTTTCCATAATGATATGGCAATCATTGGTGGTTCTTCACTTACTGGAGTTATCCATGAACATGCCATTATATTTATTTTTTCATTACCTGAACATATGAGAACAACAGGTCTTGGATGTAATAAATAATAAAAATTCTCAACATCTTTTTTCATAATTATCCCTCCCTTATTATTTCATCTGTAGTTTTAATTTCTGCTCCATATACTTTATTTAAATATTTTAATGCTTCTTCATTATCCTTCGGATTAAATGTTATTACAGCATCTCTTGGAATTATTAATTTATATCCTCTAAAAAATGCATCTGCAGCAGTATGTCTTATGCAAATAGAAGTATCCAATCCTGTAAGTATTAATGTATCAACTGAAAGTTCTCTTAATAAAATTCCTAAATCAGTTTGGAAAAATCCACTATATCTTCTTTTTCTAACAATATATTCATTAGGTTCTGGCTTAAGTTCGTCTATTATTTCAGCACCTTTAGTTCCAATAATTGCATGAGGCCCCCAAATTTTTAATTCCCAATCTATTTCAGGATAATGAGAATCACATATGTAAATAATTGGGATTTTTATTTTTCTTGCCCATAAAAGTAATTTCTTAACATTAGGAATTATTTCTTTATTTGTTGGGCTTGCTAATGATCCATATATAAAATCATTTAGCATATCTATTATTAAAAGAGCTTTTCTCATAAATTATAGTAATTAAAAAAATATTAAAAAATTTATGATGATAAAATCTTAGAGGCTATCTTAATAGCAAAAATTGGATGTGACATAAGCTTTCTTGCTACTCTCTTTATATCGAGTCCATTTGCAAGATCAACAACATCATCCCCACTAATGAGTTCTGCAAGCATATTCATATCATCATCTGAAAGCTTTTCAAAAATTCTCAATACCTTTAAGCTCTTTGAAATTCTCATGCCCCAAGGATCTTCATATCTTTTTGGATATTCCTTTAATATTGTTATATCTTTTTCTTCTAATGCTTTTGCAATTACCTCTCCTGCAATTTTTCCTGCTTCCATACTACTTCTAATTCCTCCTCCTGTTAAAGGAATTACTTGTCCAGCTGCATCACCACATAATACAATATTTTCTTTTACAATTTCTTTTAATTGTCCTCCAATAGGTACGCCACCACCACCTTCTTTTATGATTTTTGCATTTTTGAAAAATTCTTTATGATTCTCTATGAATTTGTCAAGATATACTTTTGCAGTTTTTCCTCTTACACCAATTCCAACATTAGCAATATATTCATTTTTTGCAAAAATCCAAGCATATCCAAGAGGTGCAACTTCATTTCCAAGATAAATTCTTATCATATTTTTTTCAGGAATATTACAATTTACCATTACATATTGAATTGTTGGAATTATTTCATAGTTACTTAAATCAAAACCACATGAACGTGCAACTATGGAATTTGTACCATCAGCACCTACTAAGTATTTAAGATTTACTTTTTTAATTTCGTTTTTTTCTTTATAAATCACAGAAGTAGCCTTATTATTTGAGAGCTCTACATTAATAACTTCACTTTGCATTTTTATATTACAACCAGCAGCTACTGCTTTACTTGCTAATGCATACAAGAATAATGATTTATTTAATATGTATCCTTTATAATTTTCTCCTGAAATTTTTACTACTTTATTTTCATCAGGAGGAAAAACATAGGCCCCATCTATTTTATTTGATATAAGAGAAGGAGAAGGAGAAATTTCTGCGGTATCAAAAGCATTTGCAGAGACAGCTTCTGCACATGCTCTTAATCCTAAATCTTTATCTTTTTCTAATATTAATACTGAAAATCCTTTTTCTGCTATTTTTCTTGCAGCCATAAGACCAGCAGGTCCTGCTCCAACCACAACTACATCATATTCCATTTAAATCACATTAATGATTAGAAATGACTAATATAAAAAATTTTATTAAATTCTTAAAAGCATCTTTATTTCCCTATAGAATACAAGTATTACAATTATTGCAAAAATTAATATTATTAAAGATGAGAAAATATTTGCTATTTCAAAATAAATACTCAAAATTCTTGTTATTATTATAAATATATTCAGGATTATTACTATATTAATTATCAAAAAGAGAAGTTTGTAAATTGAATTTTTGAATATATTTTTCTTTTCTAATGTACTTATATACCAATTCATTAAAAGATCTATATCCTTTCGCATTTTTGATAATATTATAAATGATGAAATAAATAATGATATTATGACTATTGTAGAAATAATAATTGAAAAACTTTGTATTCCATATATACTTATGATATTTTGTGATAATATAGAACCTACTATCAATATGCTGATTACTATTATCATTTTTTCAATTAAACTTAATAGTAATTTGTAACCTTCAGATGAAATAGTTATTTTCTTTAATATTAATGTAAAAATATATGAAAATTTATTAATAAAATTCTTTATTCTTAATGGTAATATAGTATCAATTTTTCTTATTAGATATTCTTCTCTTTCAATAAAAATAGAACCAATAATTGATGAGAATAATACAGAAAATACTGAAGCAATGAATATTGTTTCGTTTATCAAATTAAATCTATAAGCTTCTCTTGATACAACTAAAGCAAATTCACTTAATACCATTAAATCAATCCCCATTATAAATGCATTTTCATATCCTAAAATTATCCAACTTGATAAAATAATTGAAATAAATCTTATCATAATTAACATAAATGCAATAATAATTGCTAATGGTAGCATTTCAATATTTTTAAGATAGGGGGTAGAGAGACCAAGAGATACAAAAAAAATAATAGCAAATAAGTCTCTTAATGATTTTATTTTCTTAAGTGTTTCTTCTGGTATATCTAATCTAGATGTTAAAATACCACCAATAAAAGATCCAAAAGCAAAAGAAAGACCAAACCAATTAGCTATAATACCATAGCCTATTGCAATACTTAATATAAGCAATATTAAAATTTCCTCATTTTTTTCTTTTATTAAATAATTTATAACATAGGGCACTATATTAAGACTAAAAGCCAAAATTCCCATAGCTATTAAAATGCTATTTCCAATTAAAGCAAATGCCTCCATTATTCTAAATTTTTCTAAACTAGCTAATGATGGAAGAATTGAAATTCCACTCATAACAAAAATATCTTCAGCAACTCCCAAACCCACTATAGTCTCAGATAATTCATTTTTTTTATCTATCTTATTTTCTATTAATTTAAAGAAAATTAATGTGCTAGCATTAATTGCAATAAGTATCAGTACAAATGATACATGGAGTGGAAATCCTAGTAAAGTAGAGAGAACTATACATAAAAAGGAAATGAATATGAGTTCAAATATGAATAATAAGAAAAATTCTATCCTTCTTTTTTGTAGTACTTCTAATCTAAAATTTAATCCTATTTGGAATGTCATTAATGCAATACCTAAATCAGCTAAAAATTGTACAGAAGATGGTTCTATAATTCTTAATACTGGTCCTACTAATAATCCTGCTATTATATAAGAGGCTACTGATGGAATTTTCAATTTTCCAAATATTAAAGCACATATAGTAGATATCAAAAGTATAAAGACCAATGCTAGAATTTCTTCCATAAACTTCTCTTTTTAATTAGGATGCTAATAAAATTATCTCATAATTGGAAGTAATAAAAAAA